>NZ_LLXS01000044.1:0-129402 GCF_001431585.1 Stenotrophomonas pictorum JCM 9942
GCCGCAGATTCCAACGGCTGCCATCGCCGAGTTGCTGTGGAAACTGCGCGGCCAGCCAACTGGTGTTGATCACCACCTCATGGATTCCGAGCGCGGCCAGGCGTTGCAGATGCCATTCGATCAGCCGCTTGCCGGCTACGGCCAGCAGCGGTTTGGGCGTGTGGTCGGTGAGCGGGCGCATGCGCTCGCCCAGCCCTGCCGCAAAAATCAGGGATTTCATGGGATTTCCCGGGCCGCCAATGCAGGTTTGATCAGCGACTCCAGCAGCGCGGCCAGTGGCGCCAGCTGCGGATGACGCGGCAGCACTTCTTCCAGATAGGCGATGAAGCGCGGCACGTCGGCGAGGTACTTGGATTTGCCGTCGCGGTAATGCAGCCGCGCGAAGATGCCCAGGATCTTCAGATGGCGCTGCACGCCCATCCAGTCGGCATCGCGCAGGAACACCGGCAGCGGTGGCACCGGGATGCCGGCGGCCTGCGCGCGCTGGTGGTAGTGCGTCAGCCAGCCGTCCACGCGCTGCAGCGGCCAGCTGAGGAAGGCGTCCTTGAACAGGCTGATCGCGTCATAGGCCACCGGTCCGCGTACCGTGTCCTGGAAATCCAGCACCGCCGGGCCGTCTGCCACCGGCATCAGGTTGCGCGGCATGAAGTCGCGGTGCACCAGCACGCGGGCCTGTGCGTGGGCGTTGTCCATCAGCCGGCGCTGCACCAGCTCCAGCTGTTCGGACTGGTCGCAGTCCAGGGTGATGCCGAGGTGGCGGCCGAGGAACCATTCCTCGAACAGCCCCGCGTCGCGTTGCAGCAGGGCCTCGCCGAACTCGCCCATCCCCGCCGGTGCGGGGATCCGCTGGATCGCCAGCAGCTGGCTGATCGCCGCATCGAAATGCGCATCGGCGTTGTCCGCGTCCAGGACCAGCGCCAGGGTCGGACCGCCGAGGTCTTCCAGCAGCAGGAAACCGTTGTCCACGTCACGCTGCAGCACCTGCGGCACACGCACACCATGGTGTTGGAACAGGTCATGGATGCGCAGCCACGGACGCACATCCTCCTTGTCCGGCGGCGAGTCCATCACGATGCGGCTGGCGCCGGTGCCCTGGCTGCGCCAGTAGCTGCGGAAGCCGGCATCGACGGAGGCGCGATGCACGGTGGCGGTGGCATCGCCCAGCGCATGACGCGCCCAGTCCAGACGTTGCTGCGCGCGGAGATCTTCGGAGGAGATATCAGGGGTCATCAGGCAGAGGGTTGCCTGCCCGGTGGGACAGGCGCAAAAGGAGTCAGGACTCAGCGCTTGCCGCTGACCAGGCGCAACAGCGCAAGGATGGCGACGGCGCCGAGGATGGCGCCGAGGAAACCGGCCGGTTGCCCGGCGGTGTACCAGCCCATCTCGCGACCGAACCAGCCGGCGAACACCGCCCCGGCGATGCCGAGCACGAGGGTCAGCAGGCAGCCCATGCGGTTGTTGCCGGGCATGAAAAAGCGCCCGAGCAGGCCGACAACGAAGCCGATCAGGATGATGTACAGCCAGCTGTCGCTGCCAAACAGTCCGCTCATGTGCCCGCCTGCCATAAAGAAAGACGCAGCCTAGCAAGGCAAGGCTGCGTCCGTCATCAAGCGCTCAGGCGCTCAGCAGCAGCCGTGGCCGCCGTGGCGGGTGCCGCTGTCGGCAGCCACCGGCGAACCGCTGGTCTCGCCACGCAGGCTGGCGGCGTGGTGGTCGAACAGCACCTTGGACACGCAGGAGGTGACGCGCTTGCCCATCGGGATGTGCAGGAACTCGTTCGGACCGTGGGCATTGGAATGCGGGCCCAGCACGCCGGTGATCATGAACTGCGCACCCGGGAACTTTTCGCCCAGCATGCCCATGAACGGGATCGAGCCACCTTCGCCCATGTACATGGCCGGCTTGCCGAAGAACGCCTGGCTGGCATCGTCGATCGACTTCTCCAGCCACGGCGCCATCGCCGGCGCGTTCCAGCCGGTGGAGGCCTTTTCCAGCTCCAGGCTGACGTGGGCACCGTTCGGCGGGTCACGCAGCAGGGCTTCCTTCAGCAGTTCGCCGCAGGCCTTGCCATTGGCGGTGGGCGGCAGGCGCAGCGACAGTTTCACCGAGGTTTCCGGACGCAGCACGTTGCCCGCCGATTCCAGCGGCGGCATGCCACCGATGCCGGTGACCGACAGCGCCGGGCGCCAGGTGCGGTTGAGCACCAGTTCGGTCAGCTCATCGCTCATCGGCTTGAGGCCGTCGACCAGCGGGAACTTGTCGAAGATGGCGGTATCGACCACGTCGGCGGCGCGCTTGGCCTGTTCCAGGCGCTCGGCCGGGATCTCGGTGTGCAGGCCGTCGAGCAGGATGCGGCCGGTGTTCTCGTCCTCGATGCGCGACAGCAGCTGGCGCAGCAGGCGGAAGCTGGACGGCACCACACCGGAGGCATCGCCGGAGTGCACGCCCTCGTTGAGCACCTTGACCGTGAAGTTGCCGCCAGTCAGGCCGCGCAGCGAGGTGGTGCACCACAGCTGGTCGTAGTTGGCGCAGCCCGAATCCAGGCACACCACCAGCGACGGCTGGCCGATACGCTCGGCCAGGTGGTCGACGTAAGCCGGCAGATCGTAGGAACCGGATTCCTCGCAGGCCTCGATCAGGATCACGCAGCGGGCGTGCGGCAGACCCTGTTCCTGCAGCGCGAGAATGGCGGCCAGCGAGCCGAAGATCGCGTAGCCGTCGTCGGCACCGCCGCGGCCGTACAGCTTGTCACCGCGCAGCACCGGCTTCCACGGACCGAGGTCGTCGTCCCAGCCGGTCATTTCCGGCTGCTTGTCCAGGTGACCGTAGAGCAGCACGGTGTCGTCGCCGGTTTCCGGGCCGGTTGCCGGGATTTCCAGGAAGATCAATGGAGTACGGCCTTCCAGGCGGACCACTTCGACCAGCAGACCGGGGATGTTCTGTGCCTTGGCCCAGCGCTCCATCAGGTCCACCGCCTGGTCCATGTAGCCATTGGCGACCCAATTGGCGTCGAACATCGGCGACTTGTTGGGGATGCGGATGTAATCGACCAGTTGCGGGACGATATCGGTGTCCCACTTGTCGCTGAGAAATTGGCCGATCTTGGCGCTGTCCATCTGGAACTCCGGTAGCAATGTCAGGTGCAACCATTCTACGCCGACGGCTTGTAGGGTTTTTCCTACACGCGATCGGGTAGTTCGCTGGCTGTGTCACAGCGGTGTGACGGATACGCTGTGTTCACGTGGCGCGGGACACTGGTCTGGCCGGCGGGGATGCCGGCAACTCCAATCCAAACCACAAGGAATGCAGCGATGAAGCTTTTTACCGTGACGCTCAAGTCATTGGTTCTGGCGTTGTTGTTGACCGCATCGGCGTATGCCACGGACAAGGTCGACATCAATACCGCCTCTGCGGCGGAGCTGGACCGGGTATTGGTGAATGTCGGCCCAGCGAAGGCGCAGGCAATCGTCGATCACCGACAGGCAAACGGACCCTTCAAAAGCGTCGAGGAACTGGCGCTGGTCAAGGGGATCGGATTGAAGACGGTCGAACGGAATCGGGACCAGATCGAAGTGGGGGCCGGAGCTGCCCCCGCCAAGAAGGCTGCCACGACGGCGGCTGCCAGACCGATAGAGCGGCGCTGAGCGGAACGGAATCGCATGAGACCACAGAGGGACAGGTGGTCCAGGGAGCCCGATCGAGCCGGATGCTCACAGGCAGGATGCCGGGGGAAGGCAGGATGCCAACATGGATGTAGAGATCGCCTGGTGATGCACAGTGACGTGCAGCCGGGCGATTTTTTTTGGGGCTTATGCAGGCGGCGGAGCGTGGATCTGCCAGGCGGCCGATAGGGGGCAGCGGTGCCCGGGGATGGGAGCCCCTGCGTCCGGACCGGTGCATCTGGCCAGCATGGGGAGGCGGCGCGCTGGCGCAGCGATTGCCCGGGTGATACCAATGCGCAGGCCGGCACGTGGCCGGCGTGTCTGCACGATTCCCGACGCGCGATGGCAGAGCCGTCCCCATGGCGACGGTCTGTGGCTGACCCGGATGGTGCACGCCCTGGGAGCCAGGGCGAGCTCAGCGCCGGATCAGACCAGCCCGGTGGCGTAGTAGACGCCGATGATCGCAAACACCGCCAGGGTCTTGATGACGGTGATGGCGAAGATGTCCTTGTAGGACTGGCGATGGGTCAGGCCGGTCACCGCCAGCACGGTGATCACCGCGCCATTGTGCGGCAGGGTATCCATGCCGCCGGAGGCCATCGCCGCCACGCGGTGCAGCACCTCCATCGGAATGCCGGCGGCCTGTGCGTTGGCGATGAAGCTGTCGGCCATCGCCGCCAGCGCGATGGACATGCCGCCGGAGGCCGAGCCGGTGATACCGGCCATCGCCGTCACCGACACCGCTTCGTTGACCAGCGGATTGGGGATCGAGCCCAGCGCGTTGGCCACGACCAGAAAGCCGGGCAGGGCGGCAATCACCGCGCCAAAACCATATTCCGAGGCAGTGTTCATCGAGGCCAGCATGGCGCCGCCGATGGCCGACTTGGTGCCCTCGGCAAACGCGCTGACCACCGGCTTCCAGGCGAAGGCGATCACGCTGAGGATGCCCACCAGCAGCGCGCCCTGTACCGCCCAGATGGCGGCCATCTTCGACACTTCCTGGACCACCGGTGCCGGATTGCCGATCACCGCCGGGATGAAGGACTGGCTTTCACCGTAGAAACCGGGAATCCAGCGGGTGAACAGGTAGTTGGAAACGCCGACCAGCAACAGCGGCAGCAGCGCCACCGCCGGATGGGCCAGCGCTTCGCCGCGGAAGGGCTCCGGTTCGTTGAGCAGCGGCGCGCTGCCGGCATAGCCTTCGCCGGCGGCCATTGCGGCGCGGCGGCGCCATTCCAGATAGCCCATGCCCAGCGCCAGGATGATCACCGTCCCAATCACGCCCAGCGTCGGTGCGGCCCAGCTGGTGGTGCCGAAGAAGCTGCTGGGAATGATGTTCTGGATCTGCGGCGTGCCCGGCAGCGCGTCCATGGTAAAGGTGAAGGCGCCCAGCGCGATGGTGCCGGGAATCAGCCGCTTGGGGATATTGCTCTGGCGGAACAGCTCGGCGGCGAACGGGTAGACCGCAAACACCACCACGAACAGCGACACGCCGCCGTAGGTGAGCAGACCGCAGACCAGCACGATGGAGAGCATCGCCCGCTGTGCGCCGACCAGCTTGATGGTCGCACTGACGATGGATTTGGAAAAACCCGAGATCTCGATCAGCTTGCCGAACACCGCGCCGAGCAGGAACACCGGGAAGTACAGCTTCAGGAACCCGACCATCTTGTCCATGAACAGCCCGGTGAACATCGGCTGGACCAGCGACGGATCGGTCAGCAGCACCGCGCCCAGCGCCGCCACCGGCGCGAACAGGATCACGCTGTAGCCACGGTAGGCCACGAACATCAGGAAGCACAGGGCCGCCAATACGATCAGAAACGACATCCACGGCTCCCGGCCAATCACGTTGCCGGCGAGTATCCGCAGCCCGGACCGGGCGGCCCACTGTACGAAGGGACGATACGCGGCCGCCTAACGTCCCGTTAACGTGCGCAGCATGGCGGCATCCGCATGCCGCTACGTCATACCCGGGAGGAGGGAGACAATGAAGCGCAAGTATCTGAGCATGGCCATCGGTGGCATCCTGCTGGCGCCGGCCGCATTCGTGCAGGCACAGGAACAGAAGGCCGTACCAGCCGGCACCCAGGCCACGCAGCTGGACGAGGTGACCGTCACCGCACGCCGCCGCAGCGAGTCCATCCAGGACGTGCCGGTGGCGGTGAGCGCCTTCGGCGAGGAGCAGATCAAGGATCTGCAGGCCTCGACCGTGGAAGGGCTGCAGGGCGCCGTTCCGAACATGAACATCGCCCAGGGCCGTGGTTCGGCCAACAGTGTCAACGTCTTCATCCGCGGCATCGGCCAGCCCGACGCGCTGCAGACCTTCGATCCGGGCGTGGGCATGTACGTCGATGACGTCTACTACTCGCGCATCAACGGTGCACTGTTCTCGCTGTTCGACATCCAGCAGCTGGAAGTGCTGCGCGGCCCGCAGGGCACCCTGTACGGCAAGAACTCCACCGGTGGCGCGATCAAGCTGACCACCAAGAATCCGTTCGACAACGAAGGCGGCGCGGTGGAAGTCACCGCCGGTGACTATGGCCGTCTGGAAGGCCGCTTCTATGTGTCGGGCAAGTTGAGTGACACCGTGGCTGCCAGCATCGCCGGGGCCAAGATCACCAACGACGGCTACGTGAAGGATGCCGTTACCGGCAAGCACTACAACGATGACGACACCGAGGCGCTGCGCCTGAAGCTGGCATTCAAGCCGACCGACAATTTCAGTGCGGTGCTGTCGCTGGATACCACCCGGCAGGATGCGGCCTTGACGCTGGGCCGGCCGATGGCGCCGCTGCTGCAGACCAGTCTGGCCCCGGCCGGCGTGATCGTGCTGCAGCCGGGCGAAACCGGTGAATGGAACCGTCGTGCGCAGACCTCGTTCACCGATGGCCAGGGACAGTACCTGAAGCACTCCGGTGCGTCGCTGGCGATGGACTGGGACATCAATGAACAGTGGATGCTCAAGAGCATCAGTTCCTACCGCAAGCTCAAGACCCAGTCGTACATCGACATCGACGCCTCCGAATACGAACTGGGCGACGTGCTGGTGGCGCTGGACCAGGACCAGCGCAGCCAGGAGTTCCAGCTGCATTACGACAACGGTTCCAACGTGCATGCCACCTTCGGTGCGTACTACATGAAGGAGAACGTGCCGTCGTACCAGGAAGCCTACGCCGATGACCTGTTCTCCTTCCTGGGCGCCAAGGTGCCGTTCCTGCGCACGATCCGGGACGACCTGAGCACCACCTCGACCGCCGCGTTCGCCCATCTGAACTGGGAGTTCGTACCGACCTGGACCGTGGCCGCCGGCGTGCGCTGGACCAAGGACAAAAAGGATTACGAACGCTCCACCAGCACCTTCTGGGGTGCCCCGTTCGCCAGCCTCAATGGAACGGTGGCGTTCGATGCCAGGGCCTCGTGGACGGCGGTAACGCCGTCGGTCAGCCTGCAGAAGGAATTCAGCGACGACCTGATGGGCTATGTGTCGGCCAACCGCGGCTTCAAGTCGGGCGGCTTCAATGGCCGCGCCAATACCGTCTATGACACCCAGAACGCCAAGTTCGATCCGGAATACGTGTGGACCTACGAGCTGGGCCTGAAGGGCAGCTCAGCCGACCGCCGTTTCCGCGGCAGCGCGGCGGCGTTCTATAGCAACTACAGCGACTTCCAGGCCCGTGTGTCGCAGGACGTGGGTACCTTCCCGGTGCTCAACGCGGCCAAGCTCAACATCAAGGGCATCGAGCTGGAAGGCAGTGCGCTGCTGGGCGAGGCCACCACGCTGAGCGCGCAGCTGGGCTGGATGGACGCCAAGTACGACAAGTTCGAGGACTTCCGCCTGGATCCGTCCTACCCGGGTTTCGATCCGAACGTGAGCCACGACCACGTGCCGTTCTCGCCGGACTGGACCGCCCGCGTCGCCCTGCAGCATGTGTTCTCGCTGGGTGACAACGGCAACCTGACCTTCGGCGGGGATGTCTCCTACCGGGGTGACACCTGGCTGTCGGTGGACAACCGTGCAGTGCTCAGCCAGGACGCCTATACGCTGGTCGGCGCCTACGGCGTGTGGGATTCGCCGCAGATGGCCTGGCAGATCCGCGCCGGTGTGCGCAACCTGACCGACAAGCAGTACAAGACCGAAGGCCAGGAGTTCGCCAGCGTCGGCAACATCCAGACCGCCTACTACGGTCTGCCGCGCAACTGGTACATGTCGGTGCGTTACAACTTCTGATCGGCTGATCGGAAGCAACCTCGGGCGGCGGCATGTCTGACGGCATGCCGCCGCTCTCGTATTCTGTGTCCGCCTCCGCCGATGGGGGCGATCAACGGCAAGGGGATGCGGCAGGCATGTTGAGTCTGGTCACGGTGGCGCTGGCGGGGCTGGCCTGGCTGGCGCTGATGTTCGGCACGGCGCTGTACGGCGAGCGGCGTCCGGCCGCGTTCGCACGGCATTGGCGGCATGTGTATGCGCTGTCGCTGGCGGTGCACTGCACCTCGTGGACCTTCTACGGCACGGTGACCCAGGCCAAGCGCTATGGCTGGCCGCTGCCGCCGACCTTCGTCGGCGCGATCCTGTTCTATGCGCTGGCCATGGGGGTGATGGTGCGGCTGGTGCGGCTGGCGCGCGAGACCAACGCCACCTCGCTGGCCGACCTGATCGCCGCACGGCTGGGACGCGATGCATGGCTGGCGGCCACGGTCACGCTGGTGACGGTGCTGGGCCTGATTCCCTATATCGCGCTGCAGCTCAAAGCGGTGGCGATGAGCTTCAGCATGATCACCTTCCGCTCCGCCGATGCCGGCCAGGGCGGGGCGCTGTGTCACGACAGCGCGCTGTATGTGGCGCTGGCGATGGCGCTGTTCGCGATGCTGTTTGGTGCGCGCCGGGCCAGTGTTTCCGAACACAACCGCGGGCTGGTGCTGGCGATGGCGGTGGAGTCGCTGTTCAAGCTCACCGCGATGCTGGCGCTGGGCGCGTTTGTCTGGTTCGGGCTGGGGGATCTGCCGGCGGCCGCCGTGGCGCCATCCCCTTCGCCGGCCCCGGCCCCGGCCGGCGGTTTCGTCCCGCTGGTGCTGCTGGGCGGACTGGCGATGTTCCTGCTGCCGCACCAGTTCCATGTCGGGGTGGTGGAGTGCCGGGATCCGGCCGATGTGCGCACCGCGCGCTGGCTGTTTCCGCTGTACCTGCTGCTGATCGCGTTGCCGATCCTGCCGCTGGCCCGCGCCGGCACCGCGCTGCTGGGCGATACGGTGCCCAGCGACATGTACACCCTGGCGCTGCCATTCGCCGCCGGCCATGAGGGTATCGCGCTGTTCGCATTCCTCGGTGGCCTGAGCGCAGCCACCGGCATGGTGGTGGTGAGCACGCTGACGCTGAGCCTGATGATCGGCAACCACTGGTTCGCGCCGGGGCTGCTGCGCGGGGTGTGGGCGCGCGCCGGCGGCGGCGACCACCGCGGCGAGCTGCTGTGGCTGCGGCGCACCGGCATCTGCGTGATCATGCTGCTGGCCTGGGCTTACAGCCGGTTGATCGGCGGTGGCAACGTGCTGGCCGATATCGGTGCGGTGTCGTTCTCGGCGCTGGCCACCCTGCTGCCAGTGCTGGGGTTTGCGATCTGGCGGCCGCAGACGCCGCCGCGCGCGGCCATTGCCGGGGTGCTGGCCGGTTTCGTCACCTGGGCGTGGGTGCTGCTGGTGCCGTCGCTGCTGGAAGGCGGCGGACATGCGCCGTCGTGGTTGGCGCACGGGCCCTTCGGCTGGCACTGGCTGGCGCCGGAAGCGCTGTTCGGCCTCACCGGCTGGAGCCCGCTGGGCCGCGCGGTGGGGGCCAGTTTCTTTGTGGGGACGGCGGTGACGCTGCTGGCGATGGTGTGGCGGCGCGACACCCCGCATCGCGCCAGCCGCAATCTGGATGCCGATACTCTGCGTGATGCCGGTCGCCGGTTCCTGCCGCACGAGCGGGTGGAACTGCTGCTGGCCGAGGCGCCGCGCAACGGCGCGGTACCGGCGTCGATCGAGGCGCAGATCGAGCGCGAGCTGTCGGCGGTGCTGGGTGCGGCGTCGGCGCGGCTGCTGCTGGATGCAGCGCGCAAGGAAAGCGGACAGCTGGCCACGGTGGCGGCGATCGTCAGCGAAGCGTCACTGGATCTGCGTTTCAACCAGCAGGTGTTGCAGGCGGCGCTGCAGAACATGAGCCAGGGCATCAGCGTGATCGACCGCGAGCAGCGGCTGGTGGCATGGAACCGGCGCTATGCGCGCATGTTCAGCTTTCCGGAGGAGCTGCTGCAGGTCGGGCGGCCGATCGGCGATCTCACCGCGTGGGCACTGGAGCGGATGCCGGCGCGCGGGCAGGGCGAAAAAGCCGCCGAGCGGCGTCTGGCCTTCATGCGTGCCGGCACCGCACACCTGACCGAGCGGGTATTTCCCGATGGCAGCATCGTCGAGATCCGCGGCAACCCGATGCCGGGGGGCGGCTTCGTGGCCACCTTCACCGATGTCACCGCATTCCGCCGCAACGAGCGCGAACTCAAACGCAGCAACGAGACGCTGGAGCAGCGCGTTGGTGAGCGCACCGCGCTGCTGGAATCGGCCAAGCGCGAGGCCGAGCGCGCCAACGATGCCAAAAGCCGCTTCCTGGCCGCGGTCGGCCACGATCTTCTGCAGCCGCTGCATGCTGCGCACCTGTTTACCGACACGCTGGCGCAACAGGTGGAAGCGCCGCAGCAGAAGCAGGCGGTGGTGCAGATCCGCGGCGCGCTGGATTCCACCACCGATCTGTTGACCGGCCTGTTCGACATGTCGCGCCTGGAGGCCGGGGGGCTGGTACCCCAGCCGCGCGCGCTGCCGCTGGCCGAAGTGCTCGATCCGCTGGCCTCGGAATTCCGCGCGCTGGCCAACGCGCGCGGGCTGCGCTTCGGTTACGTCTCCACCGGCGCCTGGGTGCACAGCGATCCGCAGCTGCTGCGGCGGGTGCTGCAGAACTTCCTGGCCAACGCGGTGCGGTATACCGCCCGTGGGGGCGTGCTGCTGGGCGTACGTCGCCACGGGCAGACGCTGCGGGTGGAGGTGCATGACACCGGGCCGGGCATTGCCGATTCCGAACGCGCGGCGATCTTCGAGGAATTCCGCCGTGGCGAGGATGCCGCCGGACAGGGGCTGGGACTGGGACTGGCGATCGCCGACCGCATTGCCGGCCTGCTTGATGCGCCGCTGTCGCTGCGCAGCCGGGTCGGCCATGGCACCGTGTTCGGAGTGACGCTGCCGGCCGTGTCACGGCCGGTGCCGATGCCATCGCCGCCGTTGCCGCGCCCGGCGCCCGGCAGCGGACTGCCGGTGCTAGTGGTGGACAACGATCCGATGGCGTTGCAGGCGCTGGCGACACTGCTGCGCGGCTGGGGCTACACGGTGGCCGAGGCGGCCGGTGAGGCGCAGGCGGTGGCGGCGATGGAGCGCGAGGCGGCGAGCTTGTGGCTGTTCGACTACAACCTGGATGACGGCGATACCGGCACCGCGCTGCAGGCGCGGCTGGGCGAGCGCTTCGGACCGCGGCCAACGCTGATTCTCAGCGCCGATGACAGTCTGGCCACGCGCCGCGAGGTGATGGAGCTGGGTCTGACCCTGCTGCACAAGCCGGTGCGGCCACTGGCATTGAAGTCGATCATGGACCGCCTGCTGGCCTCGCACCGGCTGGCGGTGGTCACCTGACAGGTGGCATCGCAGCAGCCCGACCGCCAGGCCGGGCCGCTTGCGTCGGGTTCAGGCGGCGCCGGTCGCGTTACTGAACTCTTCATAGGCGGCCAAGGCGTTGGCCGCATACATCAGCGACGGGCCGCCGCCCATGTAGACCGCCACGCCCAGCATCTCGCGGAACTCTTCCGGTGTGGCGCCCAGGCGTACCAGCGCCTTGGCATGGAAGCCCAGGCAGCCGTCGCAGCGGTTGGCCACGCCGATGGCCATGGCGATCAGCTCCTTGGTCTTCTCATCCAGCGCACCGGGCGCCATCGCGGCCTTGGCCATGGCGTTGAAGCCTTGCATCACTTCGCTGTTGTGGGTGCGCAGCGCGGTGAGATTGCGCGAGATGTCGCGGGTCAGCTCGGTGTAGGACGGGGTGGCGGACATGGTGGTTTCCTTGGGTTGGGCGGGGGATGAGTAGGGCAGGGCTCAGCGGTGCGGCCTGTCCGCGCTGGCGTGTGCGCCGCAGTAGGCCGCGTGAAGCGCCTGCATCACGCCCAGTGCCGGGCTCTCGGCCAGCGAATAGAAGATGGTCTGTGCGTCGCGACGGGTCAGCACCAGCGCCTGTTCGCGCAGCACTGCCAGGTGCTGGGACAGCGCTGACATCGACAGATTCCCCAGCGCCTGCAGTTCGCCCACCGAGGCTTCGCCTTCCACCAGCCGGCACAGCACCCTGAGCCGGGCTGGATGGGCCAGCGATTTGAGCAGACGTGCCGCCTGTTCGGCATGCACGCCCATCTGTTCGTAGTCCTGGTTGCTCGGCGGTGCTGCGGCAGGGATCGACACCGGGGCTTGCTCTTATTTTTAGGATGATCTAATTTAGTATTTACTAAACAAAAAGGCAAATGGTGGCTTCGATGTCCCAGACAGTCATGGCTTCCCCCCAGGTCGAACCGTTCTTCGACAAGGACAGCGGCACCTTCACCTACGTGGTGCACGAGGGCGCGGGCGGTGCGGCGGCGATCATCGATCCGGTGCTGGACTACGATCCGGCCGGTGCACGTATCGCCACCCGCTCGGCCGAGGCGGTGCTGGCCTTCGTCCGCGCCCAGCGCCTGCGCGTCGAGTGGATCCTGGAAACCCACGCCCATGCCGATCATCTCAGCGCCGCGGGCTTCCTCGCCGACGAACTGCAGGCGCCGGTGGCGATCGGGCGGGGCATCATCCAGGTGCAGCAGCGCTTCAAGGAACTGTTCGGGCTGGGCGAGGAGTTCGTCGCCGACGGCCGCCAGTTCGACCGGCTGTTCGCCGACGGTGACCGTTTCAGTATCGGTGACCTGCAGGCGCGGGTGATCGCCACCCCCGGGCACACCGATGACAGCCTGACCTATGTGATCGGCGATGCCGCGTTCATCGGTGACACCGTGTTCGCGCCGGAAACCGGCACGGCACGCACCGACTTCCCCGGCGGTGACGCGCACCGGCTGTACGCCTCGATCCAGACGATCCTGGCGCTGCCGGCGAACACGCGCATCTTCCTGTGCCACGACTATCCGGGTGACCGCCGGGCGCCCGAACCGCAGACCAGCGCCGCGCACCAGCTTGAGCACAACGTGCATCTGAAAGATGGTGTGCAGGAGGCCGATTTCGTGCGCATGCGCCAGCAACGTGACGCCACGCTGGCGCCGCCGCGGCTGATCCTGCAGGCGCTGCAGGTGAACATCCGCGGGGGGCGCCTGCCCGAGCCCGACGCCAACGGCATCCGCTATTTCCGCCTGCCGCTGAACCAGCTGGGAGCACAAGCATGAGCGCCTGGCTGACGCCGCTGGCCGGCGGCATCCTGATCGGCCTGGCGGCGACCCTGCTGCTGTGGCTCAACGGCCGTATCGCCGGCATCAGTGGCATCGTCGGTGGCGTGCTGCTGCCGCGCGCCGGCGAAACCGCCTGGCGGGTGCTGTTCCTGCTCGGGCTGATCGGTGCCGGTGCGGCGTGGCTGCTGCTGGTACCCGGGGCCTATACGCCACGGCAGGGCTTTCCGGTGTGGATGCTGGTCGTTGCCGGCCTGCTGGTCGGTTTTGGCACCCGCATGGGCAACGGCTGCACCAGCGGCCATGGCGTGTGCGGACTGGGGCGGCTGTCACCGCGTTCCTTCGCGGCGGTGCTGACCTTCATGGCCACCGCGATCGTCACCACTTTTGTTGTGAGGCATCTGGCATGAATTCCTCCCGCACCCTGTTCGCCGCGTTGCTGTCCGGCGCGCTGTTCGGTCTGGGCCTGGCGGTATCGGGCATGACCGATCCGCTGCGCATCCTGGGCTTTCTGGATATCGCCGGGGATTTCGATCCGGCGCTGCTGTTCGTGCTCGGCGGGGCGGTGACCACCACGCTGGTGCTGTTCCGCTTCGTGCTCAAGCGGCCGGCGCCGGTGTTTGCCGGCAGCTTCCAGCTGTCTTCGCTGCGCACCCTGGACCGTCCGCTGCTGCTGGGCGCGGCCCTGTTCGGCATCGGCTGGGGCTTGGCCGGCTATTGCCCGGGCCCGGCGCTGGTCGGCCTGGGCGTGGCCTCACCGGAGGCGTTGTGGTTCGTGCCGGCGATGCTGGTCGGCATGTTGCTGCACCGGCTGCTGCGCGGCAGCTGAGGGAGGAGGCCGCTCAGGCCTCGATCTGGCGCGCCGGATCGCTCAGTTCCAGCTCGCGCAGCACCACGCTGGCCTGGGTGCGGTTGCGCACGCCCAGGCGCTCGAAGATCGCCGACAGATGCGCCTTGACCGTGCGTTCCTGCACCTCCAGGCGGTCGGCGATCTGCTTGTTGAGCAGGCCCTGCGCAACCAGCACCAGCACCCGGAACTGCTGCGGCGACAGGCTGGCCAAGCGCGCTGCCAGTTCGCTGTCGTGGCTGGAGGATTGCGCGCGCGACACCGCCGCGCGCAGCGAGGCCGGCAGCCACTGCTCGCAGGCCATCACGCAGCGGATGGCTTCGCGCAGTTCGTTCAGGCCCGAACTCTTGGGCAGGTAGCCGGCCGCGCCGTGATCGAGCGCGCGGCGCACCACGCGCGGATCGTCATTGGCCGAAACCACGATCACCGCCACTCCCGGATGCTGCGCGCGGATCGCCGCCAGCCCGGCCAGCCCGTGGTTGCCGGGCATGTGCAGGTCCAGCAGGATCAGGTCGGTTTCCGGTGCGGTATCGAGCGCGGCCAGCACCCCGTCCAGCGATTCGGCCTCGCGCACCTGCAAATCACTCATGGCTTCGCTGGCGGCCTGACGCAGTGCGGCGCGGAACAGCGGGTGGTCGTCGGCAATCAGCAGGGTCGGCATGGTCACGGTTCGGGTTACTGGGCGGTCCAGCCTCCGTCCATGGGCAGGGCGGCGGCGGTGACATTGTGGGCCTCGCGGCGGCAAAGCCAAACCACCATCGACGCGATGTCCTCGGGCAGGGACATGCGCAGGCTCGGCTGCTTCTCTTCCAGCAACGCACGCACGCCGTCCTCGCGGCTGCCACCGTTGCGGTGGGCCTGGATCTGCGGCTCGATCAGCGGCGTCTCCACCCAGCCCGGGCACACGCAGTTGACGGTGACGCCACCGCTGTCGCGGCTGCCGGCGCTGGCGTATTCCAGTGCGGCAACCTTGCTCAGGCCGACGATGCCGAATTTGCTGGCCACATACGGCGCCTTGTTCTTCGAGGCCACCAGCCCGTGCACCGAGGCGATGTTGACCACCCGGCCGTAGCCGCGTTCGGCCATGCCCGGCAGCGTCTGCTGCATGGTGTGGAAGGCGGCGCTGAGGTTGAGCGCGATGATGTCGTCCCACTTCTGCGCGGGCTGCTCGGCCAGCGGCGCGGCGTGCTGGATGCCGGCACAGTTCACCAGCACATCGATCGCGCCCCAGGCCTGCACCGCGTCAAGCAGGGTGCCGATCTCATCGGCACGACGCAGGTCGGCGGCAAAATGCCGCGCCTCGCTGCCGGTGGCAGCGACGCTGGCCAGCGCGCTGGCGATCTGCTCGGGCGTGCCCAGACCGTTGACCGCCACGCGCGCGCCGGCGGCCGCCAGCGCCTGGGCGATGGCCAGGCCGATGCCGGAGGTGCTGCCGGTCACCAGTGCGGTGCGGCCTTGCAGGAAACGGTCCATGGGGAAACTCCGGGGATAGGGGGAATGGCAGGAAACGTAGCAGCCGCGACGTGGCTCGCGCGTGGTACTTAAGTACGATGAGACGGCTGCGGCCGCTCTGCTAGGGTGCATCCATGAGCCAATCCCTGTTGCGTGCCGCCTGCGGCCTATTCGTCGGACTGAGCCTGGCCTCCTGCGCCAGCGGCCCGGTCTCCCAGCCCGTGGAGTCCTCCATGTTCAGCAACGAACTGCGCAGCGAGCATCGCGGCAGTGACGACCTGCTCACCGCCGGCCTGGGCCTGACCGGCCTGCGCAGCATGGTGCCGCCGGCCTTCGCCGATGCCACTGCACCGACGCCGGACGAGCTGCGTCGGCGCGCGCTGTGGGGCAGCTGGCGCGGTATCGCCGACCTGGCGCCCGGCGGTGGCTATGGCGAGCTGTTCGGCAGTCTTGAAAGCGTGCCCGGTCGCGAGTACTCGGCCTATGCGCGGCTGCCCGATGCGCGCCAGCCGCACCGCGTGCTGGCGCAGGTGCCGGACAATTTCAATCTGAGCAAGCGCTGTGTGCTGGTCGCTCCGGCCTCCGGTTCGCGCGGCATCTATGGCGCGGTGTCGGTGGCGGCGGCGTGGGGTCTGCCCAAGGGCTGTGCGGTGGTCTACACCGACAAGGGTGCCGGCAGCGATTACTACGACCTGGACGCGCAGATCGGTGTCCGCGCCAACGGCACGGTCGGTGCGCTGGGCGAGGCGGCCGATCTGGCGTTCGTGCCGGATGCCCCGGTCAACGCCTCGGGCGTGGCGTTCAAGCACGCCCATTCCAAGGACAACCCGGAGGCCGATTGGGGGCGCCATGTGAAGCAGGCGGCCGAGTACGCGCTGCTGGCGCTGGAACAGGCGTATCCGCAGGCCGCGCCGTTCACCTTCGACAACACCCGCATCATCGCCGTGGGGATTTCCAACGGCGGTGGCGCGGTGCTGCGCGCGGCGGAAATGGAGGGCGACTGGCTGGACGCGGTGGTAGCCGGCGAGCCGAGTGTCTATTCCGATGGCCCGGGTTCGCGCGCGCTGTACGACTACACCACCGAGGCGGCGCTGCTGATGCCGTGCGCGCAGCTGCATATGGACGATCTGCCGCAGCCGCCACTGACTGCCGCCTTGCAAGCCGGGGCCGCGCTGCGCTGCGCCACGCTGGCGGCCGAAGGTGTCATCGGCGGGGCCACGCCGGCGGCGCAGGCCAGAGCGGCCTATGAACTGATGCGCAGCAAGGGCTGGACCGATGAGGCGTTGCGCGCTGGCGCGCTGTCCACCGGCTTCGACCTGTGGCGCGCGGTCGCCGCGACCTATGCCTCGGCCTACGGCCGCTACGGCGTGGGCGAACACCCGTGCGGTTTCAGCTTTGCCGCGCAGAATCCGGATTTCTCCCCGCGCGTGGCCAGCGCCGCCGAGCGTGCGGCGTGGATCGCCGATGGCAGCGGCATTCCGCCCGGTGCCGGGGTCGGGCTGCTCGACAGCAAGGTGCAGCTGCCTGACCTGACCTACGCCGGCCTGAAGTGCCTGCGTGGGCTGTGGGACGGGCAGGGCGAGGCGGCCGGCCGCGTGCAGGCCGGTATCGCGGCGACCCGTGCCGGGCTGCCGCGTCAGGGCCTGCCGGTGATGGTGGTGCATGGCACCGACGACGGCCTGATCCCGCCGGCTTTCAGCAGCGCGCCCTATGTGGCCTCGGCCAAGGCCGCCGGGCGTGAGGTCAACTACTGGCAGGTCAAACACGTGCAGCACTTTGACGGCTTCCTCGGCCTGCCCGACTACGGTTCGCGCTACCTGCCGCTGCTGCCGTACGTCTATGCGGCGCTGGATCGCGTGCAGGCGCGGCTGGAGCACGGCAGCGCGCTGCCGGCCGATGCGGTGATCGCCACCACGCCCCGCGCAGGCAAGCCGTTGGCTGCCGAGAATCTCGCGATGCCGAAGTAACCGCCGTCGTTGTAGGAGCGATGCAAGTCGCGACCGGGCTTTATCGACAAAAGCTGTCGCGACTTGTGTCGCTCCTACAGCAGTGCCGGATGCTGGCATCATGCCGCGATGGAAATTCTGACTGCTCCCTCCCGCGTCATCCCCACCGTCGACTACCGGCGCGAACGCTGGCGCAACGGCCTGGGCTGGACCCGCGAGATCCTGCGTCTGCCCGGACAGGGCGACGACTGGCAGCTGCGGCTGTCGATCGCCGAGATCGAGCAGGATGCGGCCTTTTCCGCCTTCCCCGGTGTCGAGCGCGAGCTGGTGCTGCTGCAGGGCGAAGGTCTGCGGCTGCGCTTTGCCGATGGCCGCTGTGAAACGCTGTTGCCGCCGTATCAACGTCTGCGGTTTGCCGGCGAAGCTGAAATCAGCGGCGAGCTGGTCGACGGCACCACCAGCGACTTCAACCTGATGTGGCGCCGCGACGCGCTGCAGGCCGAGCTGCTGCACCGGCCGCTGGTCGGCAGCATGCTGTTCTTCACCGAGCCGCAGGTGGCCTGGGCGGTCCATCTGCTGGCCGGACAAGCCGAGTTCGAAGGCAACACCCTGCCGCCCCTGGCCGCCGGCGACACCGCCTGGCTCGCCGCCGGTGTACGCACACGGTTCGCCTTGAATGGCGGCGGCGAGCTGTTGGCGATCCGGGTGTCACCGGCGGCATGAAGGCGGCGCCTTCCCAATGCGGGAGGCTTTCCTCGCGGTACTGGATCATCCGCTGAAGGGTGAAACCCTGACGTGGCGCAACCAGCCGCTGGCGCTGGCGCGGATCCTCCGGCAACGGCTGCACCACATCTGAGCGCGCTGGCCGGGTTGGCTCAGTACACGTCGCGGCGATAGCGGCCGGCGATGCGCAGGGCTTCATGTGCGTCGCTGCCGAGGGCATCGGCGATCACCGCATCCACCGCCGGCGCCATGCCCTGCAGGCTGCCGCAGACCAGGATCGTCGCGCCCTGGTCGACCCAGTCGCGCAGCGCATCGGCATGGGCGGCCAGCGCATCCTGCACGTAATGGAAGCGGCCGCCATCGCGACTGAAAACCGTATCCAGCCGTTCGATCCAGCCCTCGCGCTGCCATTGCCGCAGCTCGTCGCCGAAGTGGAAATCGTGGGCGGCATTGCGCTCGCCCAACAGCAGCCAGTTGCGGCGCGCACCGGCCTCGACGCGGGCGCGCAGGTGCGCGCGCAGGCCGGCGATACCGGTGCCGTTGCCGACCAGGATCAGCGGCGCCTCCGCTGCCGGCGGATGGAAGTTGGCGTTGCCGCGCAGACGCAGGTCGATGACATCACCGGGCGTGGTGTAGTCGCACAGCCAGCCGCTGGCCAGTCCCGGTTGGCCGTCCGGTCGCCGCTGGCGCCGCAGCAGCAGCTGCAACGAGCCCTCCGAGGGCATCGAGGCGATGGAGTATTCGCGATGCGGCAACGGTTTGAGCGCCGCGGCCAGCGCCGCGAGGTCGCCGGTGTCGATCTGTTCGGGCAAGTGGCACGCGGCGAGGACCTCCTGCAGCGGGCGGCCATCGGCCAGCGTGGCGGTGACCGGCAGGCCGTGCGCATGCATCCATTGCGCGACGGTGCCGGCACTGTGGCGCGGACCGATTTCGGCGATATCACCGGCCTGCCATGCCGGCAGTTCCCCGGCGACGGGTTGCAGCTTCAGGTGGAAGACGGTGCCGCCGACACTGCCCGGATTGAGCGCCTGCCGCTGCTGCAAACGCCATTGCTGGTACTGCGGCGGAGCCCAGTCCGGCAGGTGGGCGACATCGCCGCCGAGCTGGCCGAGCAGCTGCTGCCAGTGGCGCAGCGCGTCCGCATCGGCGTTGTCCACGTCCACGGTATCGAACAGCGCCCGCGCGCCCTGTTCGCACAGCCAGTTGTCGAGCTGGTGGCCGAAGGCGCAGTAATGGTCATAGGTGCGGTCGCCCAGCGCCAGCACCGCGTACTGCAGCTGCGGTAGTGGCGTGGCGTTCTGCATCACCCGGCTGAGAAAGGCCAGGGCATGGTCGGGCGGATCGCCTTCGCCGGTGGTGCTGGCGACGAACAGCGCGGTGCGGATGCGGGCGAGCAGGGCGGCATCGACCTGGTCGAGCGCGCGCACGCGGACGGTGTGGCCGGCGGCGCGCAGGCTGTCTGCACTGCGTTCGGCCAGCTGCCGCGCAAAACCGGTCTGGCTGGCCCAGACCACCAGCAGCGGCGGCTCGCCGTCACCGCTGGCAACGTCCTTGCGCGAGCGCACGCGCCACCACAGCGCCGCGCAGGCGATGGCATAGATGGCGGCGGCAGCCAGCGCGGTGAACCACTGTGCGGGCAGGGGCGCGGCTAGCCACCAGCTCTCGCCCAGATGCAGACGCAGCAGCAACACGGCGATCAGCACCAGCACCAGGCCAACGGCGAGGTTGCCAATCAGTGGGCGGTTCACGCGTGGAGCACTCATTGCGTGTCTGCGTCCAGGTGCTGCTGGAACGCCGCCGTCATGGTTTCTTCCAGACCGTGCGGGCCGCGTGTGAGGAAGCGTGCGGCCAGGCCATGATCGGTGGCGAATGCCAGCCCCTGTGTTGCGCCCATCACCGTCAGTGCAGTGGCCCAGGCATCGGCGCGCATCGCTTCGCGCTCGATCACCGTCACCGCCGCGGCGGCGCGGGTTACCGGCGCGTGCGTGCGTGGATCAAGGGTGTGGCTGTAGGAAATGCCGTCCTGTTCATAGTGATGCCAGCGATCACCGGAGGTGGCGATGGCCAGATCATCCAAGGCCAGCACCCGCGGTGGATAGTCGGCGCCGGCGTCTTCTTCCGGAGCCGATTCGACCAGCACCCGCCACGGCTGGCCGTCGGGCTTGCGACCGTAGCCGTGCAGCTCGCCGCCCACTTCGACCAGCGCCGCTTCGACGCCGTTGCGGCGCAGCCAGCGGCTGACCAGATCCACGCCATAGCCCTTGGCGATGGCCGACAGGTCCAGTTGCAGCGCGCCGGGCTGCAGCGCGGCCTGCGCCGGTGCATCCAGTTGCAGCTTGTGCCAGCCGCAGCGGCCGGCGACCTCGGCCCGTTGCGCGGCATCGGGAACACGCTGCGCGCCGGCCTGGGCACCGAAGCCCCACAGTGCGACCAGCGGGCCGATGCTCGGATCGAACGCGCCATCGCTGCGTTCGGCGATATCATGCGCGGCGACCAGCACCTGCCAGAAGTCTTCCGGCAGCCGCTGCCAGCTGCCGGCGGCGGCGCGGTTGTAGCGGCTGATGTCCGACTCGGTTTCCCAGGTGCTCATCTGCGCCACGACCCGGTCCAGCTCTGCCTGGATGCCGGCATGCAGCGGATGCAGGTCGCGGCGGCGCGGGGCGACCAGCTTCACGCTCCAGCGGGTACCCATGGTGTGGCCGCCGAGGGCGGCGATGTCGGATTGGCTAGACATGGAGAGAGCGGCCCGGCGCGCCGTGGCGACCGGGCCTGGAGTCCTTACTGCGGCAGCACTTCCAGCGTGGCCACGTAGCTCAGGCGGCGCACGTTGGCCTGCGGCACCGAGGTCTTGTTGTCTTCGCTGCCGGTTTCCAGCCAGTACATGCCCGCTTCCGGCCAGGTGACGGCGAACTCGCCGCTGGCATCGGTGGTGACCTTGATCTCTTCCTGCGCGTTGCGGTAACGGGTGCCGCCGCGGGTGATCTCCACTTCCAGGCCGGCGGCCGGCTTGCCATCCACCAGCAGGCGGAAGGTGGCTTCCTCTCCGCTGAACAGATCGTTCGGGTGGCCGAGGGCGACCATCTCCATGCCCTTGCCGGTCGGCGTGAGCGCGGTGGCGTTCGGGGCACCGTTGGTGACGAAGGTTTCGACCCGGCCGGCGGTCTCGGAGACCTTCAGGTCCTTGGCGTTCTTCGGCACTTCGGCGCCGAACTTCTCCGGGGTGCCGCGCCAGCGCTTGGGCTTGCCGTCTTCCTGCCAGTTGGCCATCAGCCCGGCGTTGACGTTGGCCAGACGGTAGGTGCCGGGCTGGGTCAGCTCTACGTCGAACACGCTGCGGTATTTGCCGGTGGCCACATTCTGCGGCTGCACGCTGCTGCCGTCGGGCGCGGTAATCAGCAGATTGTCGATGCGCAGCGGCACGTGGTTGAAATAGAACAGGTCGTTGGACACGGCCGCGTCCACCGTGATCCACGGGTTGGCACCGGCGATCACGGTCTGCGACGGCTGCAGCCAGGCCTTGTGGGCGGCGGCGGAGAAGGGCAGCGCTGCGGCGATGGTGGCGGCAAGCAGGAGGGAACGCTTCATCGGTTGGCTCCGGTAGTAGGGCGAATCAGGGTTTGACGGCGAGGGTGACCGTGCCCAGCTCGGAAGTGCCCTGGGCACGGCCGTTCTGCACACTGCGGGCTGGCCAGCTGAAGGGAATCTTGACCAGCTCGCGGCCACCCACCTCGCGTACGGCTTCCACCACCAGCGTGTACTGGCCGGCGGGCAGGTCGCGAAGTTGCGGCTGGCGGTCGCTGAAGCTGAGCTGGTGTTTGCCGACCGGGCGGGTCGGGCCGGTCACGCCATCCACCGGCACCTGCAGGGTGCGGCCGCTCTTGCGCCACCACTGGCGCAGGTCCGGCAGCCACTTGGTGCCATGGCCCTCGGCGGTGTCCTTGAGCTGGTACCAGACCGACAGGTTGGCGGCGACCTTCTGGTCCGCGCCTTCGATCCACACCGCCACATACGGGCGGTGGTATTCGGCCACGTTGAGCTTAGGCACTTCGACGTTGACGTCGAGGCTGGCGGCGTAGGCGGCCGGAGCGGTGGCGATCAGGCCACTCAGGGCGATGGTCAGGGTGACGCGCATGGTGCGACTCCGGGGAGGGATGCGTTCTAGGGGAGAGCGGGATCAATGGATCAGGAGCAGGGCGATCAGCAGCGGGATCAGCAGGCCCAGCCCGACCAGCGGCCAGGTCATGCGCCGCTGCCGCGCATGCAGATGCAGCAGGAACAGGCCGGTGATGCAGAACACCAGGCAGGCCACCGCGAACAGATCCAGAAACCAGCCCCAGCCCGGGCCGGCGTTGCGGCCCTTGTGCAGGTCATTGAAATAGGAAATCCAGCCGCGGCGGGTCTTCTCGAACTCCACCGCGCCGGTTTCGCGGTCGATGCTCAGCCAGGCATCGCTGCCGGGGCCGGGCATGGACAGGTAGATCTCTTCGGCCGACCACTCGGCCTCGCGCTTGCCCAGGGAGACATCCAGCTCGCGCGACAGCCAGTCGGCGACCTTGCCCGGCAACGGCGCATTGCCTTCCTCGCGCGCGCCCAACGCTTCGAGCAGCGGCGCGGACAGTTCGAGCTTGTGGTTGTGCACCTGCGGGGTGGCCTCGATCTTCGAGGCGTGGTTCAAGGTGATGCCGGTGAGGGAGAACAGCAGCATGCCGATCAGGCACACCGCCGAGCTGATCCAGTGCCATTGATGCAAGGTGCGCAACCAGAAGCCACGGTTGGCCTGTTGCTGCACGGCGTTGGCGGAGGCGCGTTGGGGAGACAAGTGGCGGGTGGGAGTGATCAGGAAGCCGTGATTACATCATGAATGAGAATGATTCGCAATTTGTATTTTCCGCTGTCCCGGTGCGTACCGCTTATTCCTGTGCGGCCTGCAGCGTGCGTGCCGAAGGCTTGCGTGTGCGGGTCCAGCGGTGCAGCGGCAGCTCCAGCCATCTCCACGACAGCCAGCCGGCGATGACGCAGACCACCACCGTCAGCGCGATGAACAGCGCATGCTGCCACGGCGCATGGTTCAAACCGCTGGCCTGCCACAGGCGGCCGGTTGCCGAGATCACGAACACGTGGCCCAGGTACAGCGAATAGGAGCTGTCGCCAACTGCCAGCAGTAAGGCCGGCAGCCGTGGCTGGCGTGCATGCTCCCAGCGCACCGCACCGAGCACCAGCAACGCGGCCGGAACGCCGAACAGCAGTGCCCGGCGCAGTACCGGCGGATGTTCGGGATAAGCCGCGGCCAGGTGCAGCATCGCCGCGACCAGCAGCACAGCACCGCCCAACAGCAGCGGCAGCGCGAAGCCGACCGGCAGACGGCGCCAGTACAGCCCGATCAATCCACCGGCGATGAACTCCAGACTCAACGGGCTGGACGCGACGGCGGCCCAGGGCGCGATGCCGGCGCCCAACATGCCGTGGGCCAGCAGGGTCGCCGCCGCCCAGCCCAGCAACAGCCACGGCAATTGCCGTTCTCGCGCGAACGCGATCGCCACCGCCATCAGCAGGTAGAAGAATGCCTCGTGGATCAGTGTCCAGCCCACGGTCAGCAGCGGCAGCTGCGCCTGCGGCCACAGCAGATAGGAGGCGAGGATGCTCTGGTCCTGGTAGGCACTGTTGGCCATGCCCGGCATCAGCAGCATCAGGGCCACGACCAGCGTGGTGTAGAACCAGTACAGCGGCAGCACGCGCCAGCCACGGCGGGCGAGGAAGTCGCCGGCATTGCGGGGCAAGCCATAGCTGCCGGCGGCGATGCTGGTCATCACGAAGCCGGACAGCACGAAGAACAGATCCACACCGCTGTCGGCGTAGGCGAACATCGCGCCGAGCAGGTTGCCGTCCTGGCCATACTTGCCCTCGACGATGCGCAGGTGGAACAGCACCACCATCAGTGCGGCGATACCGCGCAGCGCCTGGATGGAGAAGAACGTGGCCGGTCTGGTCATGCGCGGGATCTGCAGTGGGCGGTTGGTGGTTGTGGAACTGCGGCCGCGCATGGTGCGGGGAAGCGGACGCAAAAAGCAAAAGCCCGCCTCAAGGGCGGGCTTTTGTTCGGTTGCATCGGCAGTGTCAGAAGCGGGCGTTGAGCGAGATCCAGAAGCTGCGACGCTGTTCCTTCACCGCGTAGTCGTCCACGCAGCTGTACTCGGTATCGGAGGCCAGCACGCAGGACTGGGAGACGAAGTCCTTGTCGAACAGGTTGTTGATGCGGCCGTTGACGGTCAGCCAGTCGTTCGCCTTCCAGCTGGCACCGAGATGGAACGTGGTGTAGTCGGCGTAGTAGCGCACGGTCGAGCGGCTGACACCGCCGACGCTGGAGACCAGGGTGTCGCGGTAGCGGTCGTAGCGGCCTTCGCCGATCAGGCTCAGGCTGATGCGATCACTGGCCTGCCAGGTGAGGTTGGCGTTGGCCATGTGCTTGGCCGGGTTACCCGAGATCGGCTGGCCCTTGGCGCTGCCGCTGGTCTGCTCGCTTTGGGTGAAGGTGTAGTTACCGCGCAGCTGCAGCGTGTCCAGCAGGTCGATCTGACCGGCCAGTTCGACGCCGCGGGTCTCGGCCTTGTCGATATTCACGCTCTGGGTGAAAGCGCTGTAGCCCAGCGCCGCCCAACCCGGGCCGACATCCACGCAATAGCTGCCGTCGGCCGGTGCCACCTCGCAGTTGGCGAAGGTTCCGCCACTGGCGATCTTGTCGTCGAACTTGTTGAAGAACGCGGTGGCGTTGAAGTTCCAGCGCTGTCCTTCGTAATAGGCGGCGACTTCGTAGTTGGTGCTGGTTTCGGGCTTGAGGTGCGGTGAGCCGACCTGCGGGATCACGCCCTGGCCGCCGAAACCGACCACGCCGGGGAACAGCTGGTCCGGGCGCGGGGTTTTGTAGCCGGTGCTGATGCCGCCTTTGACGGTCCACGCATCGTTGGCTTCCCACACCAGGTAGGCGCGCGGGCTGACGTGGCTGCCGAAGATGTTGTGGTCGTCGTAACGCACACCCAGCGTGGCGGTCAGGGTGCCGGTCAGCGCCCAGTTGTCCTCGGCGAACACCGACCACATCCGGTGTTTCTGCTTGACGTTGTCCTTGTAGCCGCCGCCATCCATGCCGAACACGCCATCGGTCATGTCGGTGTCGTTGTACTGGCCGCCGATGGCGAGCTGGTGGTTGCCCACTGACATGTCCAGCTTGGTGTCCAGCACATAGCCGTCCAGCTCCATCGTGCGCAGCGGCCGCGGCAGGAAAGCTGACAACCGCGCCAGCTCGTCGGCATTGAGCACACTCAGGTTGCCGGAGGTCATGTTGCAGTGGGCGGCCTGGCCGCGACGCGCGCAGACATCGTTCCACAACCCCTGCAGTTGCGCGCGCTCATCCAGCGTCAGCGGCAGCGAGCGGCCAAGGTTGCTGGTGGTGTGGCGGGTCAGGCTGCTCTGCCAGGTGCCGAACTCGTAGCGGCCCTGGTGGGTCAGCGCCAGCTGGTCACGCTCGTAGCGCTGCCAGGCGGTATAGCCCACACGCGGCTGCACCACGCGGCTGCTGAGGGTGCCGCTGCCGCTGGGGTTGGGGATGGTCGCCGTGCCGCTGCGCCACAGGCTTTCAAGGCTGTCCAGCGTACCGGTCTGGCCCTTGCGGTTGTCGTACTTCTGGCGCGAGACGTCGTAGTCCAGCCAGAACGCGTTGTGCTCGAACGCGCTCAGGTCCAGGCGGATGCCGGTGTTCCAGTTGGTGTTGGCCACCGCCTTGCCACCGCCGCCAAAGCCGAGACTGCGCTCCCACATCGAGCCATCCGGCAGTGGCAGCGGGTCCCACTCGGGCATCGACTCGTCGGCATCGTAGTAGCTGCCGCGGATCGCCACGCCCAAGGTGTCCTTGACCAGCGGCCCGGTCAGATACAGGTCGGTGGTGCGTACGTCGCCGAACTCTTTTTCCTGCTGGACGGTGAAGCCCTGGGTGATCGAGCCCTGCCACTGGTCCTGGTTGCGGCGGGTGATGATGTTGATCACCCCGCCCATCGCATCGGAGCCGTACAGGGTCGACATCGGGCCTCGCACCACTTCGATGCGCTCGATCGCATCCAGCGGCGGCAGGTAGGAGAACTGGCCGCCACCGAAGTTGTTCGGGTACAGGCTGCCGACGTTGCTCTGGCGGCGGCCGTCGATCAGCACCAGTGTGTACTCCGATGGCATGCCGCGCATGGAAATGGTGGCACGGCCGTTCTTGTCGGTGGTTTCCATGCCCACGTCGATGCCCTCGACGTCACGCAGCGCATCGATCAGGCTGGTGTAGGGGCGCTGGGCGAGCTCCTCGCGCGAGATCAGGCTGATGCTGGCCGGTGCTTCGGGAATCTTCTGCTCGAAGCCGGTAGCGGTGACGACCACCTTGTCCAGCGTGGTGGGCGCGCCGCTGGCGTGCGCGGTGGCGCTGAGGGCGGCGAGCACGGCGAGGCCGAGCAGGTGGCGGGAAACGGACACGGAACGGCGATGGCGCAGAGCCATGGAGGGACCTCGGATTTCGGAAAGCGGGGCGCACTGCGCAGTCGCAGGCAGGTAGTGCATGCGCCGGGTGCTGCGGGGAAGGAGGGTGAGACGGCGGCGTCGATCCGTAGAGGACCGGTCAGACCTGCGGAGGCGCCTGACCGCGCTGTTGCCGGCGCCCCGGTGCCGGGCGGGCGACGTCCATGATTGAGGCAGGGATCAACGAGCGCGCCGCAACGGCGGCGTTCAAGCACGCCAGCACCTGGCCGGTGGACCCGCTCAGCGCAGCCGGCATCGCATGCGGTTTGACCACGCGGCGCAACTTGGCCGGTCGGGTTTCCTGCAGCTGGTCCTCGTCACCCGCCGGTGGTGCGCCGGTGATGGACGTAACGCTGTCAGCGTCGCTGGCAAGCGACCGGCGCGGGGTGTCCTGCAGCAGCAAGGCCACCAACGCCAACAGAAGCAGCATGCCCAATGCCGCCATCGACACGCGCAAGGTTGCGTGTGTGGTGGTCAGGGGCGGCTGGCTTTGCGGATGCTGCACGGGAATCCCTTGATTGCATGGCCGGCGCGGGGCGCTGGCGTTTGCGGTGCGGCATTGTAGATGGGATTCGTTCACTTGTGCAAATGAGAATTGATATCGATTGGTGTCGCTTAAATGGACGCCACCAGGGCCCGGATCTGCGGATGCGGGGATACCGCCAGCTGCGGCCGGATCTGTGCGAGAAACGACGGGCTTCCCTGCGCCAGCGCCTTGCGCAGCCAATCTGCGGCCTCGTCGATATGGCCGGCGGCAAGCAGCAGCGAGGCATGACTGGCCTGACCGCGGAAGTCGCCCGCTTCGGCCGAACGGCGGTACCAGTCCGGTGCGGCGACCGGATCCGCGATCACACCGGTGCCTTCTTCGAGGCAGCGGCCGACCAGGTTCATCGATTTGGCGTGGCCGCTTTCGGCCGCACGCCGGTACAGCGTGTAGGCGGCGGCTTCGTCTTTGCCGATTCCACGGCCGGTGGCCAGCAGGTTGGCCAGGTTGTACATGCCCCAGTCCAGCCCGCTGTCCGCAGCCCGTCGATACCAGACCGCGGCCAGTTCGAGATTCACCGGCGTGCCCTGGCCCAACTCGTGGCAGCGCCCGAGCATGTTCATCGCCAGCGGCAGGCCACCGTTGGCGGAACGTTCGAACCAGGCCATGCCGGCGCCGGTATCGACCGGGCGGGCGCGGCCTTCCATGCAGGCCTGGCCGAGTACGAACTGGGCCAGTACCTCGCCATCCTGCGCGCGCCGCTCCAGTTCGGCCATGACCGCCGCCGGGTTGCCGGGCAGCTGCAGCAGCAGTGTCTGCAGGTTCTGTCCGGCTGCGCTCACGCCTCGGCCCATTGCCGCAGCAGGTTGTGATACACGCCGGTCAGGCTGACCAGCGAGGGGTGCTGCGGATGGTCGTGGGTCAGCCGGCGGATCGACAGATCCAGCTCCCACAGCAGGCGGCGGTGGCCGTCGTCACGGACCATGCTCTGGGTCCAGAAGAACGAGGCGATGCGTGTGCCGCGGGTCACCGGGGTGACCTGGTGCAGGCTGGTGCCCGGGTACAGCACCATATGCCCGGCCGGCAGCTTCACCCGCTGGTTGCCGTAGGTGTCCTCGATGACCAGCTCGCCGCCTTCGTACTCGTCCGGATCGGACAGGAACAAGGTGGCCGACAGATCGGTACGCACCGGCTGCGGATCCCCCGCGCGGCTGATGTGGTCGTAGCGGACCGCGTTGTCGACGTGGAAGCCGAAGGTCTGGCCTTCGCGGTAGCAGTTGAACAGCGGCGGATAGATGCGGCGTGGCAACGCGGCGGCAAAGAACGTGTCGTTGCGGCCCAGGGCATCGAGGATCAGCGAGCCCAGCGCCCGTGCGGCCGGGTCCGATTCGGGCAGCTGCAGGTTCTGCTTGGCCTGCGCCGACTGGTAGCCGGCGGTGGCCTTGCCATCGGCCCAGCCCGCTTCGTGCAGGCGCTGGCGCGCCTGGGCGACCTGGTCGCGGGTGAGTACGTCGGGGATGTGCAGCAGCATCGGATTGCCTTGTGGACGAAGCCCCCGGCAGGCGGCCGGGGGCGAGGGGAATCAGAACTTCACATTCAGGGCCAGCGTCGCGGCGCGGCCCGGGGCGATGGCCGCGTAGTGCGAGGCATACGCCTTGGTGAAATAGGTCTTATCGGTTAGGTTCTGCACGTTCAACTGCAGGCTGATGTTGTCCTGGATGGCGTAGCTGGCCATCGCATCCCAGCGGGTGTAGCTCGGGATCCACTTGGTATTGGCCACATCACCGTACTGCTTGTCCGAGTAGCTGGCGCCGGCGCCCAGGGTCAGGCCGAAGGGCAGCGTGTAGCTGGTCCACAGGGTGGCGCTGTGCCTGGCGGTGTTCGGGAACACGTTGCCGTTGTTCGGCGAGGGCACGTAGATGCCGCTGGGGCAGGTGCGGCCGGCTACGGCGCAGACGTAGCCACCATCCTTCAACTCCGAATCCAGCCAGGTGTAGCCGCCGTACAGGCTCCAGTTGTCGCTGAGCTGTCCGGTGAAGCCCAGCTCGAAACCGTCGATGACCTTCTTGCCCGCGTTCTGCGTGGTGCCGTTGTCGATGAGGACGCGGGCATTGTTCAACTCGGTATGGAAGATCGCGGCGGTCAGGTTCAAGCGGTTACCGAACAGGTCCCACTTCGTGCCCAGCTCGACGTTCCGGGTCTCCTGCGGATCCAGGTCCTCATTGGCGAGAGAGATGCCATCGGCACCGTCGCCACCGTCCATGCCCGGCGGCGTGGATGAGGTGCCGTAGGACAGGTAGAGGCTGCCGTTGGCCACCGGCTTAAACACGACGCCGGCCTGGTAGTTGATGAAGTCGCTGTCATTGCGGAATACCGTTGCCGCCGCACCCGGCACCGGTGTGACCTGCTTGGTGGAGTAGTCGTCGTAGCGCAGGCCCAGATTGACCGACCACTGCGGGTTCAATTCGATGGTGTCGAACAGGTAGGCGGAGCGGGTCCTGGTGCTCTGGCGGACGTCGGCCGCCTTGTCGCTGCGGTAGACGGTCTGGTTGGCCGACCATGGATCGTTCGGATTGGGATTGTTGAAGTCCGTGCAGTTGTAACCGGTGGCCGCGCCGGTGCTCGGGCAACTGGTGCCATTGGTCAGCGGGTTGTTGGTGCCCGGTGACATCAGATAGCTGCCGCGGCTGATCTTCTCGTCGCTGTACTCGACGCCGGCGCTGTAGCTGTGCTGCAACGCGCCGGTCTCGAAGCGGCCGGTCAGGCTCAGCTGGTCGACGAAGCTTTTCACATCGACCGCGCGGCTGTTGGTGCGGCGCCACAGCGTGCCGTACAGATTGGGGTTGCCCTTGCTGTCGTCCGGCTGCGTCCACAGGTAGTCGTTGCTGGTGTTGCCCAGACGCGCGATGTTGCGCAGCTTGTGGCCGCCGAGGTCGTAGCTGGCATCCAGCGTGCTGATGTCGGCACGGGTGTGCTGGAAGTCGCGGTCCTTCAGGCCGTAGTAGTTGTTGCGGTCCGGCACCAGCGGGCTGCCGTCGCCATTGAGCGCGACATTGGGGCCGCTGGTGAACGGATTGCTGTACGGGAAGCCGCCGGCATCGGGCAGGTCGTCGGTTTCCATATGGTAGTGGCTGGCGATCACCTGCGCCGGGCCGTTCAGGCCGAACGCGATCGACGGCGCGATGCCCCAGCGGCTGACATTGGCCGCATCACGGCCGGCGATGTCCGACTCGTGCTTCATCAGGTTCAGGCGCGCCGCCACGCCGTCGCCGAGCACATAGTTCGCATCCACGGTACCGCGGGCGTAGCGGTCGGTACCCACGCCCATGCTGGCGCTGGTTTCGTTCTTCAGCTTCGGGGTCTTGCTGACCAGGTTGAGGCTGCCGCCACCGGAATCACGGCCGCCGTAGGCCGAGCTCGGGCCTTTGACCACTTCGACCTGTTCCAGGTCGAAGATCTCTCGGGTCTGCGAACCGACGTCGCGCAGACCATCGACAAAGATGTTGCTCTGCGAATCGAAGCCGCGGATGAAAGGCCGGTCACCGGTCGGGTTGCCGCCTTCACCGGCGCCGAAGGTGATGCCCGGAACCATGCGCAGCGCATCCTGCAGGCTGGTCGCGCCGGTTTCGGCGATCAGCTTGTCCGAAACGATGGACACCGATTTGGGGGTATCCAGCAGCTCGGCGGTGAACTTGGGCGAGGACGGGTTGAACCAGCTGCCGCGGACATGCACCCCATCCAGATCGGTGGCTTTGCGCTGGTCTGCATCGGCGGCGCCCTCGGGTGCGGCGTGGGCAACCAGTGGGCTGCCGATGGCAAACAGCAGGGCGGAGGTCAACGGGGTACGCATGGAGTTCATGGAAGGGCTCTGGAAAGGAAAAAACGGCAGACAGCCTGGCGGAGCAACGGCAGGGTCGAGGCGGTTCAGATCGGAAAGCGCGACAGCAACGGGGCGCACCCGGCCAGGATGGCGGGCAGCAGCAGACGGCTCAGGCCCGCGGCGGGGCGTTGCCGGGATTGAGCAGGCGCAGAGGCGGATCCAGCGGATAGGCCTGGAGGCGACGCTGCGCGTGCCGGACGCCGGTTTCGGTTGCGGCCGCATGGAACACCTCTTTGAGGCGGCGCTGGAATGCGGTTGGATCAGCAGGCGGGGTGGGCCGCGGGCGCTGGCCCGGGGCACGCAAAGCTTCCAGTCCGGCCTCGCCCGGCGCCATGGCGGCGACCGGCAGTTTGTCCGGCAACTGCCCGCCGGGCAGTTGCAGCGAGGCGATGACATCGCCCGTTGCCGGGCCGGATACCTCGGGGACGACGGAAGGCGGCAGCGGCGCAGCCGCCAGTGCCATTACCAGCAGCGCTCCGGCCCATACCAGCCGGCGCCGCATGAAGACGGCGCCGAAAACAACAGCCATGTGGCTAAGGCGAAGCACGGAGTGGGGGCGGGCGCGGAATCATCGCGAACTGCGACAGATGCGCATCTTATTGAGAATTGTTTGCGTTTGCAATCCGTTTGACCGCGCGCCCGGTCTTGCGCCACCCAAGACAACGATCGGCGAAAAGCGTGCCCGCGCGTCAGTCGCGGTCGTCGCGCGACCAGATGCCGCCGTGTTCGCGCTTGACCGGGAATTTCGGCACCGGGGTGTAGGCCGGGGCGCACAGCGCGCGACCGTCGCGGATGTCGAACCGGGCGCCATGCAGCACACACTCGATGCTGCCCTCGGTCGTATCGATGCAGCCCGAAGACAGTTCGAATTCTTCATGGGTGCACTGGTCTTCCAGCGCGAACAGCTCGCCATCCAGGTTGAACACGACAATGGGTGCGCCGGTGACTTCGTCGAAGGCGGTCTTCATTTCGCCCGGCAGCAGCTCTTCGCTGGCGCAGATGAAGGTCCAGGTCTGGCTCATGCCGCAGCTCCCAGGGGCTTTTCCAAGATTTCGAATTGCAGGTCGTCCCGCTTGGGGATGCCGAAACGTTCATCGCCGTAAGGGAACGGCTTCTTGATGCCGGTGCGCGCGTAACCCCGGCGTTCGTAGAAGGCGATCAGCTCGTCACGGCAGTCGATCACCGTCATCTGCATGGTCGGCAGATGCCATTGTCCGGCCACAAAGTGTTCGGCGTGCTGCATGAGCTGTTTGCCCACGCCGCCGCCCTGTGCCTGCGGGCTGACGGCGAACATGCCGAAGTAGCCATGCCCCTCCTCGTCGGCGATATGACAGCAGGCCTGCAGTACACCGTCACGCTCGGCCAGCAGGATCACGCTGCGCGGGCGTTGGATGTCGGCGGCGATACCGGCCGCGTCCACCCGCTGGCCGTCCAGCAGATCGGCTTCGGTGGTCCAGCCTGCACGCGAGGCATCGCCGCGATAGGCCGAGGTGACCAGTTCGATCAGGTCAGGAATATCGGCCGCAGTGGCCGTGCGGAAAGTGAGTGCGTTCATGCCCCCATTCTAACGGCCGAGCTGCGCGAGCGGGTTGCGCAGGCGGGTTGCGCGGAGCTGTATCGCGCGGGCTTTACCTGCGCAGCGGCGGTTTCAGCCCAGCAGGGTGCGGACCTTCTTCAGCGCGGCCATGAATGCCTCGATTTCCTCGTGCGTGTTGTAGAACGCAAGCGACGCGCGGCACGTGGCGGCGACACCAAAGTACTGCAGCAGCGGATGCGCACAGTGCTGGCCCGAACGCACTGCCACGCCCTGCAGGTCGAGCAGTGTGGCCAGATCGTGCGCATGCGCGCCTTCGATCTGGAAGGACACCACGGCGGCCTTGCGTGGCGCGGTACCGAAGATGCGCACGCCTTCGATCCGTTGCAGCTCTTCGGTGAAATGGGCCAGCAACTCCTGCTCGCGCGCATCGATATGCGCGCGACCCAGGGTCTCCAGGTAATCCACGGCGACACCCAGGCCGACGAAGCCGGCGATGTTCGGCGTGCCGGCCTCGAACTTCTGCGGGCCGTCGTTGAACACGGTGCCCTCGAAGCTGACTTCCTTGATCATCTCACCGCCACCCAGGAATGGCGGCATTTCCTGCAGCAGCTCGCGGCGCGCCCACAGCGCACCGGTTCCGGTCGGGCCGCACATCTTGTGGCCGGTGATCGCGTAGAAGTCGCAACCGATGGCCGCCACATCCACCGGCATGTGCGGTGCGGCCTGCGAGCCGTCCACCACGGTGACGATGCCGCGCTTGCGGGCTTCTCGGCAGATCTCACGGACCGGGTTGATTGTGCCCAGCACGTTGGAGACATGCGTTACCGCCAGCAGCTTCACTTCCGGGGTCATCGCCGTATGCAACGCATCCAGGTCGAGGCTGCCGTCGGGACTGATCTCGGCCACGCGGATGCTGGCGCCGGTGCGTTGTGCGATCAGCTGCCACGGCACGATGTTGGCGTGGTGCTCCATGCGCGAGACCAGGATCACGTCGCCCGTCTTCAACCGTGGCAATGCCCACGAATAGGCGACCAGGTTGATCGCGAAGGTGGTGCCACTGCACAGCACCAGCTCGTCGATACGGACATTGAGGAAGCGCGCCAGTTTGCTGCGCGCGCCTTCATAGGCTTCGGTCGCCTCGCTGCCCAGCGCATGCACGGCACGGCTGACGTTGGCGTTGTAGCGGCGGTAGAACTCGTCCACCGCGCCGATCACCGACAGCGGCTTCTGCGCGGTGTTGGCGTTGTCGAAATACACCAGCGGCTTGCCATTGACCTCGCGCATCAACAGCGGAAAGTCACTGCGCACACGTTCCCAGTCGGGAGCGCTGGCCGGTGGGTGGATCGGACGCGGGGAAGAGAGGTTCATGCCATGCCAGCCTGTTGCAATGCCTGGTCCAGATGGCGGGCCAGCTTTTCGGTGAGAGCGCCTTCCACCGCAGCCAGCGGCTCGTGGCAGAACGCGGCGCTGAGCATGGCGCGCGCCTGTTCGGCCGGCACGCCGCGCGAGCGCAGGTAGAACAGCGCGTTGGCATCGAGTTGACCCACGGTGGCGCCGTGCGCGGCCTTGACCTCGTCGGCATCGATCACCAGCGTCGGCTGGGTATCTATTTCGGCATCGGCCGAGAGCAGCAGGTTCTTGTTGGAGAGGTTGGCGTCGGTGCCATCGGCGCCCTCGCGGATGTTGATGCCACCGTGGAACACCACGCGGCTGCGGTTGGCGGCCACGCCACGCCAGACCAGCTCGGCGCGGGTGTCCTTGGCGATGTGCTCGATACCCAGGCGGGTATCGATGTGGCGACGACCGGTGCCCAGCAGCACGCCGTTGGCGGTCAACCTGGCGTTGTTACCCTCCAGCCGAACGTTGAGCTCATGCCGGCTCAGCGCGGCGCCCAGCTCCAGATCGATGCGGCGGTACTGCGCATCGCGGGCCAACACGGCGTCGGTACGCAACAGCGATGTCGCGCGCGCGCTGTCGGCCTGTACGCGGGCATGCGAGAGCACCGCATCCTGGGCGATGTGGACATGCACCAAGGTGTTGTCCAGGTGCGCGCTGTCACCGCTCTGCAGGTGGTGCTCGACCAGACCGAACACGGCACCCCGGCGCAGTTCGATCAGATGGCGGTGGTGCCAGGCGTGATCGTTGCCATCTGCCGCGCTGACGAAAACCAGGTGCAGCGGTGTCTTGCTGGTGATGCCGTCGGCCACCTGTACCAGTACGCCTTCATCGGCCAGTGCGGCATTGAGCTGGGCGAACACTTCATCGGCGCGCTCGAAGCGGCGGCCGAGGAAGCGCAGGGCTTCGGGCTCTTCGTCCTGCACCGCGGACAAAGTACGCACCTGCACGCCGGCATCCAATGCCGACAGATCGCTCAGCGCAGCGCTGTGGCGGCCATTGACGAACACCAGCCGCGGTGCCGGGATATCGGCCAGCAGCGCGGCATCGATGGACGGCGCCTGCAGCGGTGCGGCGCTGAACGTGCGACGCTCGAGCTGGCGCAGCGAAGTGTACTTCCAGGCTTCGTTGCGGGCAGCGGGCAGACCGGTCTGCAGGGCAGCGTCGAGCACCTCGCGGCGCGCGTCGCTGCCACAGAAGCCGGCGGCCATTGAATCCAGCAGGACGCTCATTACTTGGCCGCCTCGCGGACCACGCGGTCCTTCAGGAAATCATAGCCGTGCGCTTCAAGCTCCAGCGCCAGTTCCGGACCGCCGCTCTTGACGATGCGGCCCTCGCTCAGCACGTGCACGAAGTCCGGCTTGATGTAGTCCAGCAGGCGCTGGTAGTGGGTGATCACCACGAACGAGCGCTCCGGGCTGCGCAGCGCATTGACGCCGTCGGCCACGCTCTTCAGGGCATCGATGTCCAGGCCCGAATCGGTTTCATCCAGGATCGCCAGCTTCGGCTCGAGCACGGCCAGCTGGAAGATCTCGTTGCGTTTTTTCTCGCCGCCGGAGAAGCCTTCGTTGACACCGCGGTGCAGCAGTTCGTCCTTCAGATGCAGCACGGCCAGCTTCTGCCGGACCAGCTTGAGGAACTGCATCGAATCCAGCTCTTCCTCGCCCCGGGCCTTGCGCTGGGCATTGAGTGCGGCGCGCAGGAAGTAGGTGTTGTTGACGCCGGGGATTTCCACCGGGTACTGGAAGGCCAGGAACAGGCCGGCGGCGGCGCGCGCTTCCGGTTCCAGCTCCAGCAGGTCGGCGCCTTCGAACTGCACGTCGCCTTCGGTCACTTCATAGCCGTCGCGGCCGGACAGCACGTTGCCCAGTGTGGACTTGCCGGCGCCGTTGGGGCCCATGATGGCGTGCACCTCACCGGGTTTCACTTCCAGCGACAGACCCTTGAGGATTTCCTTGCCGGCGATGCGGGCGTGCAGGTTTTCGATCTTCAGCATGAGGGGGTGTTCTTCAGTATGTAGGTGCGGGGCGATCAGAGCTCGCCTTCGGCGCGATCGAGGAAGGTGGCGCGCAGCCACCGGGTGCGCTGGCGGGTGAGCTCGGCCTTGTTTGCGGCGTGCAGCATCGGGTACATCGAGCCGTACAGGACGCGTGGGTTCTCGTTCTTGCCCACCGGGTAACGCGCTTCGATATCGGCGTCACGCAGCGCAATCCACAGGCGCTGGGCAGCGCGCAGTTTTTCGACGGCGACCGGTTGACCCTTCAGTTCCTGCATCACCTGCCGGTACACGGCGTTGAGCTCGGCATCGGCGGCGTCGGCTTCGGCGGCCACGCACTCGTTGAGGTCCAGCTGGGTGTCGGCGTCGTCGCAAGCACCGTCCAGCGCCATGGCGGAAGCGGTGAACGGCAGCAGGGCCAGTAAAAGCAGCGTCAGGCGGCTCATCCGACCGATCCTTCCAGCGAGACTTCCAGCAATTTCTTGGCTTCCACGGCGAACTCCATGGGCAACTCCCGGAATACCTGTTTGCAGAAACCGTCCACGATCATCGACACCGCGTTTTCCTGGTCGATGCCACGCGCCCGGCAATAGAACAGCTGGTCGTCGGAGATCTTGGAGGTGGTGGCCTCGTGCTCGACGGTGGCGCTGGGGTTCTTCACCTCGATGTAGGGGAAGGTGTGGGCGCCACACTTCTTGCCGATCAGCAGCGAGTCGCACTGGGTGTAGTTGCGCGCGCCTTCGGCACCGGCGGCGACCTTGACCAGGCCACGGTAGGTGTTCTGGCCACGGCCGGCGCTGATGCCCTTGGAGATGATCTTGCTCTTGGTGCGCTTGCCGACGTGGATCATCTTGGTGCCGGTATCGGCCTGCTGGCGGTGGTGGGTCAGCGCCACCGAGTGGAATTCACCCACCGAGTCGTCGCCCAGCAGCACGCAGGACGGGTACTTCCAGGTGATGGCCGAGCCGGTTTCCACCTGGGTCCAGGTCACCTTGGAGCGCGCGCCACGGCATTCGGCACGCTTGGTGACGAAGTTGTAGATGCCGCCGACGCCGTTCTCGTCGCCCGGGTACCAGTTCTGTACGGTCGAATACTTGATCTCGGCATCTTCCAGCGCCACCAGCTCGACCACCGCGGCGTGCAGCTGGTTCTCATCGCGCATCGGCGCCGTGCAGCCTTCCAGGTAGGACACGTAGGCGCGGTCCTCGCAGATGATCAGGGTGCGCTCGAACTGGCCGGTGTTGCTGGCGTTGATGCGGAAATAGGTGCTCAGCTCCATCGGGCTGCGCACGCCTTCCGGAACGAACACGAAGCTGCCGTCGGAGAACACCGCCGAGTTGAGCGCGGCAAAGTAGTTGTCGCCGACCGGCACTACCGTGCCCAGGTATTTTTTCACCAGCTCCGGGTAGTCACGGATGGCTTCGGAGATCGAGCAGAAGATCACGCCCTTCTCGGCCAGCTCCTTGCGGAAGGTGGTGCCCACCGAGACCGAGTCGAACACCGCATCCACCGCCACGCCGGCCAGTTTGGCGCGTTCGTGCAGCGGCACGCCAAGCTTGTCGTAGGTGTCCAGCAGTTCCTTGGGCACCTCGTCCAGCGACTTGTACTTCGGGCCCTTGGGCGCGGAGTAGTAGCTCAGCGCCTGCAGGTCGATCGGGCCGATCTGCAGCTTGGCCCAATCCGGCTGCTGCATGGTCAGGAAGTGGCGGTAGGCTTCCAGGCGCCACTGGGTCATCCACTCCGGCTCTTCCTTCTTGGCCGACAGGGCACGGATCACGTCCTCGTTCAGACCCGGCAGGAACGAATCGGATTCGATGTCGGTGACGAAGCCGGCCTCGTACTTGCGGCCGAGCTGCTCGTGGATTTCACGGTTGGGAGTGTCGGCAGTGCCGATGGTTTCAATGGTTTCGGTGGCCATGAGGGCTGCCTACGGTTGTTCAGGAGACGACGTCGACGGCGATGCGGCGACGGTCGGCAAGCGGTAAGGGATGCAGCATCTGCGCCAGGGTGACGCCGCGCAGCGCGTCGGCGACCACGTCGTTGATCAGTCGCCAGTTCGAGCGCACGCCGCACTGTTCGGCGATGCCGCACTGGCTCTGGTGCTGGCTGCACTCGGTGATGGCCAGCGGGCCTTCCATCGCCTCGACGATCTCGATCAGCGTGATCTGATCTGCAGGTCGGGTCAGCCGGTAGCCGCCGCGCACGCCGCGCAGGCCTTCCACCAGCCCGGCCTGGGCCAGCGGTTTGAGCAGCTTGCTGACGGTTGGCGATTCCAGCCCGGCCGCATCGGCCAGCTCGGTCGCGCTCAGCACTTCGGCCGGCTGTGCGGCGAGCACAGTCAGCACGACGGTGGCGTAATCGGTGAGCTTGGTGACGCGGAGCATCGTGGCGGGAGATCCAGCGGGGAAAATGCAATGTGGACCAAAATTGTACGCTTTGCGGGCGCTGCCTCCAAGTTTTGCCGTTCAGCTACGGCGCGAGGCTGTGGCGGCGGCGGTGCTTGGGTAGAAGCGCCCGCATGGGCGAGAATCCCGGTTCCCATCGATGATTCCGGCCGCCTACATGCCCAAGAAGATCCAAGCGCGCAAATCCTCCATTCACGGCAATGGCGTTTTCGCCGTGGCCGAACTCAAGAAGGGCGAGCGGGTGATCGAGTACAAGGGCAAGCGCCGGACCCATGAGGAAGTCGATGCCGATGACACCGGCGACGTGGAAAGCGGCCATACCTTCCTGTTCACGCTCAACGAGGTCTATGTCATCGATGCCAACCACGGTGGCAACGATGCGCGCTGGATCAACCACAGCTGCGAGCCGAACTGCGAGGCGGTTATCCAGGAAACCGGCAGCGATGACCCGGCCGACGAGAAAGTGTTCATCGAGGCGATCCGCAACATCAAGCCGGGTGAGGAGCTGACCTACAACTACGGCATCACCCTGTCCGAACGCCATACCCCGCGTCTGAAGAAGATCTGGGAATGCCGCTGCGGCTCGAAGAAGTGCACCGGGACGATGCTGCAGCCCAAGCGCTGATCCGCGTTTCCAGCCGTTAAAGAAAAGGCCGCATCGCGGCCTTTTTCTGTTCCAGCACTGGTCGGCCTCAGTTGCCCAGCAGCCCGGATGGCACCAGGCTGCCCAGATTCTGGTTGAAGTCCACCGCGATGCGACCGTTCTGGATGCCGACCGATTTGACCTGCAGCGCGCCCATCACCTTGGCGATGGCCGGGTCGATCTTGTAGATCGGCTCGCGGCGCGCGTAGTCGGCCAGCCAGCTGTTGAGCAGGCTGCGGGTACTGGCATCCAGTTCGGCGCCGGCCATGGCCGGGCGGAAATCGTCCACCGTCGGCTGCTCCAGGTGGAAGCCCTGGGTCTGTGCGTTGTAGCGCAGCCCGCTGCTGATGCGGACATTGCCTACCGGCATGCGCGCGCTGCCGGCGGCGGCCATGCCCAGGTCGAACTGCAGGTCCAGACGGTTGCCGGCCGGCAGCGTCAGCCGTGGCTGGCTGACATCCAGGGCCAGCAGGCCGCCCAGCGCTTTCTGGGTGCGCGGGAAGCTGCCGTCCAGATACTGCTGCACGTCACTGGCACCAACGGTGAGCTGGTGTCCCTTCACCTGCGGCGCGGCGTGGGCGGTGGCCGCCATGACGAGGCAGGCGATGGCGGGAAAAAGCAGGGCGCGATAGCGCATGGGGAGCTCGCAACAGGATGTCCGGACCGCCACGATAACCGCTGCAGGTGAACTCGCAATTAGCGGACGATGCGCGATCCGGTCCGGCATCGGTCGTGATGCCGCCCATGAACACCTTCAACACATGGCCACATCCGAGCCGGACGTAGGTCCGGCGTTACCGCGTCGCGTGCAGTTGCGCCAGTTTGGCCAGCAGTGCGTCCAGCTCCGGATGCAGCGCCGACAGCACGTTGTCACCCTGACGGGCGATGCCAGCCAGATTCTCCAACAGGCCGGTAGCCACCACCACGCTGGCTACTTCATTGCACGACAGCTGGCGCTGGCTTTGTGCCGCCTCCAGCTGATGCATCCAGTTCTGTGGACTGCGCTGTTCGAATTCGATGGTGCATCGTCCACTGCACTGCAGGCCATCGGATTCGATCGGCGTGACGGTGATGCGGTAGCGGTGCATGCGACTGGACATGGCGGGAATCAGGGCGGACAGGGAGGAGCCCCACCATAGGCCGCTGGCGGTACAGGGGCGAGGGCCGGGGTCACGACGCTGTGTTCCAACTGGACGGGCCGGAAGTTCATGAATGTCATCAGGCCCGTGGCAACGGAAAAAAAAACGGGACGGCAATGCCGTCCCGTCCGTTTCGCCACAAGGGGCGCGCTGATCAGAGCGCGGCGTCCTTGAGCTTCTTGAGCGGACGCACCTTCAGCTTGGTGGTGGCCGGCTTGGCGGCGAACCACTGCTCTTCCTTGGTGAACGGGTTGATGCCCTTGCGCTTGGGCTTGGCCGGCACGCTGACGGTGCTGATCTTCAGCAGGCCCGGCAGGGTGAAGCTGCCTGCGCCCTTCTTGTTGACCGATGCGGCGACCGCGCCTTCCAGCGCAGCGAACACGGCACGGACGTCCTTGGCGGCGAGGCTGGTGGTCTCGGCGATGTGGGCAACCAGACCGGACTTGGTCAGGGCTTCCTTGATCGGCTTCGGTGCAACCGGCTTGGCTGCGGCCTTGGTGGCGACTTTCTTCACTGCCTTTTTCGGGGCAGCTTTCTTAGCGGTCTTTGCCATGATTTCCTGTTCCGTGAACGGTTGGTTGTTGGTCATGCCGACCCCGTCGGCAAGCGAAATGTAGGGCATGAATCCGGTGCCGCCAATAGGCAAACCCGCAAAAAGCCATAAAAAACGCGGCAATCCGCAGTTGCCGCGTTGCGATTTGCCGATTTCCACCGGTGCTGCGCTGCCCTCGCGCCGGCTCAGTCCTCGTCGGGATGCGGCTGGTGGCTGGCCATCAGCCGCTGCTGGACGGGTGCCGGCACCGGTTCGTAGTGGCTGAAATCCAGCGAATAGCGGCCACGACCGGCAGTCACGGACTTGAGCTCGGCCGCATAGCCTTCCAGCTCGGACAGCGGCACCTGCGCATGGATGACGATCTCCCCGGCGCTGGAATCGGTGCCATTGATACGTGCGCGCTTGGCCGCCAGGCTGCCGGTGATATCGCCGGCCTGCGCTTCGGGCGCCACCACTTCCAGCGAAACCACCGGTTCAAGCACCTGCGGTGCGGCCTTGCCGATCGCATCGAGGAAGGCCTTGCGCGCGGCGGTGACGAAGGCGATCTCCTTGCTGTCGACCGGGTGGTGGCGGCCGTCATGCACGGTGACGCGCAGGTCCTGCAGCGGGAAGCCAGCCACTGCACCGCTCTCCAGCACCTGGCGCACGCCTTTCTCCACCGCCGGCATGAACTGCCCGGGAATGGTGCCGCCTTTGACCTCGTCGACGAACTCGAAGCCGCTGCCGCGCGGCAACGGCGCGATGCGCAGCGACACCTCGCCGAACTGGCCGGCGCCGCCGGTCTGCTTCTTGTGACGGTGATGACCTTCGGCAGGCGCACCGATGGTCTCGCGATAGGCGATGCGCGGCGGCCGGGTGGTCACTTCCACGCCATGCCGGTCGCGCAGACGCTCCAGCACGATCCGCAGATGCAGATCGGAGAGCCCGCGCACCACCGTCTCATGGGTTTCCCCGGCCTGTTCGATCTGCAGCGCCGGATCCTCCTGTGCCAGCCGTTCCAGCGCCACGGTGAGCTTCTGCTCCTGGCCGCGACTGGCAGGCGCGATTGCCAGGCCGAACATCGCTTTGGGAAAGCTGATGGGGCGCAGTTGCGGCAGCGGCTGGTCATGCAGGTCGTGTAGCAGCGCGCCGTAATGCAGCTCATCGACCTTGGCGACGGCGGCAATTTCGCCGGCCACCACTGCGTCTATGGGCAGATGCTCCTTGCCAAGTACGCGGAACAGGTGGGCGATCTTGACCGGTTTGCGGCCATCGTCCACCCACAGGCTCATCTCGCGATGGATAGTGCCCTGGTAAAGGCGGAACACGCCCAGCTTGCCGACAAACGGATCGTTGATGATGCGGAACACGCTGGCCACCACCGGAGCCGTCGGGTCGGCCTGCACCTGCGGCATCTCACCGCCGTCGGCGCTGACGAACAGCGGTGGATTGCCTTCGCCCGGGTCGGGGAACAGCCTGCCGGCGATGTCCAGCAGGGCCTGCAATCCGGTGCCTTCGCGCGCGGAAACGAAGCACACCGGCACCAGGTGGCCCTCGCGCAGGCACTGTTCGAAGGCGTTGTGCAGCTCGTCGCCGGACAGCCCGGCTTCGCCCAGGTCCAGATAGTGCTCCATCACCGTTTCATTGATCTCCACCACCTGGTCGAGGATGCGCTGATGCCATGCGGCGACCGGCCCGGCATCGCTGTCGCCGTCCTGCTGGAGGAAACAGTCCAGCACGCTGCGACCGCCATCGGCGGGCAGATTCAGCGGCAATACCTGCGGGCCGAATTCCTCGCGCAGCGCATGCAGAAGCTGCGCGCAATCCACGCCGTCCTGGTCGATCTTGTTGACCACGATGACCCGGCACAGGTCGCGCTCCTGGGCCCGGTGCATCAGCCGGCGGGTACCGAACTCGATGCCGCGGGTGGCATCCACGACGATCGCGGCGGTCTCCACCACGGCCAGCGCGGAGAGTGTGGCGCCGCGGAACTCGGGATACCCGGGCGTGTCGATCAGGTTCAGGCGCAGCTCCGGCAGGTCGATGCTGGCCAGTGCGCTGTCGATCGAGTGGCCGCGCTGCTTCTCGATGGGGTCATGGTCGGACACCGTGGTGCCACGTTCGATGCTGCCCGCCGTCTTCACGGTGCCGCCGGCATGCAGCAGGGCTTCGAACAGGGTGGTTTTGCCGGCGCCGGGATGGCCTGCCAGGGCCACATTGCGGATCTGTTGTGTGCGGTAGGACATGGGCCGTTCCTCCAAAAGACTGGATCGAAGGGCGTCATGGCTGTCCGTGCGCAGCGACCCGGGAGCGGTGTGCTCGCAGGGCGGTCATGGCGGGAAGGGCAATGTAGCGCGGTCGTGGTGAGCCGCACGTTGCGACGCACAAGCCCGTAACGGACCGTGCCCTATGGTGGGGGCCCAATCAAACGCAGGAGTGTTGCAATGGGTATTTCGCGTCATGCCACCGCGCACTGGGAGGGTGATCTCAAGAGCGGCAAAGGTCAGCTGAGCACGCCGCAGAGCGGATTGATGGACCACACCCGGTATGCCTTCAACAGCCGCTTTGGCGATGAAAAAGGCACCAATCCGGAAGAGCTGATTGCCGCCGCGCATGCCGGCTGCTTCACCATGGCGCTGTCGGCCAAGCTCGGTGAAGCCGGCTTTCCGCCGACCTCGCTGGATACCCGCGCCGATGTCGATCTGTCGATGGAAGGCGGACCGCAGCTGTCGCAGATCCGCCTGAAAGTGAAAGCCGTGGTGCCCGGGATCGATGAGGCGCGGTTCCGCGCCCTGGCCGAGGATGCCAAGCAGAACTGTCCGGTTTCAAAGGCCTTGAGTGCGGTGCCGATCAGTCTGGAAACCGAGTTTTCCGCCTGACGGGAGGACTGGCCCGGTCCGCTTGCACGGCTGTCCGGGCCGGTTCAGGATCGGCTCACCCGATGCAGCCGAGCATCGCCGATCCCAACCCGAGTGGTCCTGCCATGTTCCGATCGCTGTCTTTCGCCGGTGTCCTGATCCTGGGGAGCGTGGCTGCTTTCGATGCTGCCGCCCAGCGCTACGACGATGGCCAGTACCGGCCCGATCCGGCCTATGACGACGGCCAGTACCGTACGGGCCGCTATCGCGATGGGAATGAACCCGCCTATGACTACGCGCGCGTGGTGCGCGTGGATCCGATCATCGTCGGTGGTGGGCAGGGGCGCGGCGAGCGCTGCTACGAGCGCAACGACGGTGGCTATGTCGGCGGCGGCAATGGCTATCGCAACGAGGGTTATCGCGATGACGGCTACCGCAACAACGGTTCCTACGATCGCGGCTACGACAACGGACAGTACCGGCAGGGCGGCGACACCGGCCGCCAGCTGGCCACGGTGATCGGCGGTCTGGCCGGCGCGGTGCTCGGCAGCCGGGTCGGTGGCGGCGACGGGCGCTATCTGGGGACCGCGGTGGGCACCATCGCCGGCGGCGCAGCCGGGCGCGCGATCTATGAGGCCAGCAGCCGTCCGGACTACCGGCGTGGCGATGTGCGCGTGTGCGAACCGGTGGGCTACGGCAGCGAGAACGAGCGCGTGGATGGCTACGACGTCACCTATGAATATGGCGGCCGCGAATATCACACCCGTCGCGACTACCACCCGGGCGAGCGCCTCCGCGTGCGCGTGGACGTCAGCGCCGACTGAGGCAGGGGTCTTCGGGATTTCCACACCGCAGGCGGTTTGTCAGCGTGACGGGATGCCTGCATAGTCGCCGCATCCTGTCCAGGAGTTGCCTGATGCGTCGTCTTGCCTGCGTTGCCCTGCTGCTTCCGTGTCTGCATGTCCTTTCCGCCAGTGCCGAGGTCAAGCTGCTGGTGGCCGAAACCATCCGCACCGGTGACCCCGCGCAGCCGGTGGTCGGGGCGATGGCCTGGGAAAGCGATACCGGTCGCGTGCTCGATGTCGGCAGTGCCGATGCCTTGCTGCAGCTGTATCCGCAGGCCCCGCGCATCGATCTGGGCGAGGCCACGGTGGTGCCCGGTCTGATCGACGCGCACGCGCACCTGGTCTATCTGGGCAACACCCTGTCGCAGGCCGACCTGTCCGGGGCGAAGAGCCGTGCGGAAGTGGTCGAACGGCTCAAGGCATTCGAGAAGACGCTGGCACCGGGCGAATGGCTGTTGGGCCGAGGCTGGGACCAGAACCGCTGGGACAACACCGATTTTCCGACTGTGGCCGATCTGGATGCGGCGTTCCCGCAGCGGCCGGTCTATCTGGACCGGGTCGACGGCCACGCCGGCTGGGTCAACAGCGCCGCGCTGCGCATCGCCGAAGAGGGCGGTAAATCGCTGGCCGGGGACTGGCAGCCGGCCGGCGGGCGCATCGTCCGGGATGCGGCCGGCAAGCCGACGGGCGTGCTGGTGGATGGCGCCGCCGCGCTGGTGAGCGCGCATATCCCGGCGCTGGACGAGGCCGCGCGCGAGAAACGGCTGCATGCGGCCCTGCAGGAAGCCGTCCGCAATGGTCTGACCGGCGTGCATGACATGGGCGTGTCGCGCGAGGATCTGGCGTTGATGAAGCGTCTGGCCGATCAGGGCAGATTGCCACTGCGTATCGATGCCTACGCCGATGGCAACCAGGCGGCGCTGGATGATCTGTGCCGCAGCGGGCTGTATCAGCATGCCGGCGGACGCCTGCAGATGCGTGGCGTGAAATTGTTCATGGATGGCGCGCTGGGCAGCCGCGGCGCCGCGCTGCTGGCCGATTACAGCGATGATCCGCACAACCACGGCCTGCTGATGACCTCGCCAGCCGATTTCGAGCTGGCGGTGCGCAAGGCCGACGGCTGCAAGGTGCAGGTGGCCACCCATGCCATCGGTGATCGCGGCAACCGGATCGTGCTCGATACCTATGAGAAAGTGCTGGGTGCGCGCAAGGGGGATGACCACCGCTGGCGCGTCGAACATGCGCAGGTGGTGGCGCTGGAGGACATCGCCCGCTTCGCGCCGCTGGGGGTTGTCGCCTCGATGCAGCCCACCCACGCCACCTCGGATATGGGCTGGGCCGAGCAGCGCGTGGGCCCGGAGCGGATCAAGGGCGCCTACGCCTGGCAGCGTTACCTGCACAGCGGGGCCCGGCTGGCGCTGGGCTCGGATTTCCCGGTCGAACAGGTCGATCCGCGCCTGGGCCTGTATGCGGCGGTGACGCGGCAGGACCGCGACGGCCAGCCGCCCGGTGGCTGGCAGCCGGAGCAGCGCCTGAGTGCGGCCGAGGCGCTCCGGGGGTTCACCCGCGACGCGGCCTGGGCCGGCCATGACGAGGCCGAGGTCGGAACGCTGAAGCGTGGCCTGCGTGCGGACTTCGTGGTGCTCGACCGCGACCCGCTCACGGTGGCGGCCGGCGAGCTTGATGAGCTGAAAGTGCTTTCCACCTGGGTCGATGGCGAGCCGGTATACATGAGTGGCCAGGCGCAGGCCGACTAGCGGCTGGCAGCGGCGCAGCAAGGACGATGCGTATCCCCTTGCGCGGAGCGCGGGCGGTTTGGCTTTCCGCGCTGGACCTGCTGGTGGCGTATGCCCCGTTTGCCGGGTTGGGCTGTCGGCTGGTCCGGTGGAGGTTGCGCGTCTGAGCGGGCATCGCCGGCACGGGCGGCTGCCGGTACCGGTGGGTCAGTCCGCTGACGCGCCGGCTTCGCTTTCCATGTGTTTGCACATCACCGCGTTGTCCAGGCCGATGCCGGCAACGCGCACGGTCTGCCGCTGTTTAACGCGGAAGCCGTGCCGTTTGAAGAAACGCTCGGCGCTGAGGCTGACATGGGCGTGCAATTCAACGATGCCCCGCCGTCGCGCCTGCTGCTGCAGATGCTGCAGCAGCGCGCTGCCGACGCCACGGTGTGCGTGATCGGCGGCCACAAAAAAATGATCGATCAGCCCGGATGGCTGCAGGTCGGCATAACCGGCCACCACGCCATCGTGCAGTGCCACGAACGGCTGGAGGCGTTGGATACGCAGGTTCCATCTCGCAACATCCCCGGCGCCCGCCAGCCATGCCTCGCGCTGCGCCTGGCTGTAGTGACCGTCAGTCGAACCGTCTATCGCGGAGACGAACACCTGGCGAAGCAGGGCTTCGTCTCCGGACCTGAAGTCGCGGATACGTATCGCCGTCGCTGGCGGTCGCGACGCTGGTTCAGTCATGCCTGGTACCTCTGCGCAGGGGCTGCCGGAAGCACGGCACGTTGCCGGCCCGGCTGACGATGTGGGAATCGCGCATGCCGAACGAGCGGTCATCACTGGCCACGGTAGCGGTCACCGCCGTCGCGAGCGCTTGCGCCAGAGGGCTGTGGATGCCGTGAGCCGCCTGAACCGGCCCATGTTCCGTGGGGGCGAGCGCGGTTGAGCGAATGCCCGCCCGCTCCGCAGCAGGGGCGCTTACCAGTCGATGGTTCCACGGATCACCGTCTGCACCTGGCCGCCGGACCAGACCTCGCCGTCCTCGTCGATGTGCAGTTCCAGCAGCGCGTCGTGGCCGACCTCGCGGCCCTGGCTGGCGGTGTAGCGTTTGCCGCTGCCGGGCAGCGCGTTGCGTTCGTCCAGCCACGCGGCCAGCACCGCGTTGGCCGCGCCGGAGGCGGCGTCCTCGAAACGGCGGCCGTTGCCGACGAAGGCGCGCACCACCAGCTGGTAGTCCTCGCCGTGGCTGCGGGCGTAGGCGAATACACCCATCGCGCCAGTGCTTTCGGCCAGCGTGGCGATCGCGTCCCAGTCCGGGGTGAGGCCGCGCAGGCTGGCTTCATCGGCCACCTCCACCAGCCACCAGCGGCGGCCGCCGTCCATCAGCACCGGCGGCAGTTGGCCCAGCGGCCAGCCGCTGATCGCCGGTTGCAGGCGCGGATCGTCGGCGCCGACCACTTCGGCCACCGCCGCACGCGGGGTGCGGATGGCGATGGTGCGCACGCCCCCGTGCTCGCTGATGCGCAGCGGCAGCGGGCCGTTGATGCCGTCCTGGACGAGCTGGCCATCCACCGGCGCGGCGATGCCGGCTTCGAGCACCGCATGTGCGCTGCCGACGCTGGGATGGCCGGCGAACGGCACCTCCTTCTGCGGCGCGAACATGCGGATACCGTAGCTGCTGCCGGGCCGGGTCGGGGCGAAGATGAAGGTGGTCTCGGGCAGGCGGGTCCAGCGGGCGATGGCCTGCATGGCGGCCTCGTCCAAGCCGTCGGCGTCGAGCACCACGGCCAGCGGATTGCCGGTGCCGGGGCGGGGGGCGAAGACGTCCAGTTGCAGGAAGCGGCGGGTGGTCATGGCAGGTTGTCCGTAATCAGTGGGGTGGGCTGGCAATCAGGGGGCAGAGGGGTCGCGGGTGCCGCGGAGCAAGGTGGCTCACCACTCGATCTGCCCGCTGATCACCTGCTGCACCTCGCCGCCGATCCAGATATTGGAATCCCCATCGACCTCCACCCGCACCTCGCCGGCGCGGCCCAGCTCGCGGCCCTGGCTGGCCAGGTACTGCTGGAACGGTTTGATCCGGCCGTGGGCCAGCAGGTGGGCGGCGACCAGCGCATTGGCGCTGCCGGTGACCGGGTCTTCGTTGATGCCCACGCCGGGGGCGAAGGCGCGCACCACATATTGATAGCCCACGTCCGGGCGGTCGGCGGCGGCGAACGCGGCCAGCTTGCCGCGTCCAGGCAGAGCGGCGATGGCGGCCAGCTCCGGCGCGTAGCGGCGCAGCGCGGCTTCGCTGCCGGCTTCCAGCAGCCACCAGTCCGGGCCGTTGTTCCACAGTTCCGGGTCATGGCCGGGCTTGGACAGCGTGGCCAGGCCTGCGGGCAGTGCCGGGACTTCGATGTCGCGGCGTTCGGCCTGCGGGCTGCGCACATGGATCTGGCGGAACCAGCGCCCGCCCTGCACCCGCACCGGCAGCAGCCCGGCGGCGCACTGCTGGACCAGCTGGCCGGCGTCATCCGGTGTGGCCAGGCCCAGCTCGACCGCCGCCCAGGCCGCGCCGACACTGGGATGGCCGGCGAACGGCAGTTCGCCCTTCGGGGTGAAGATGCGGATGCGGTAGCTGGCGCCCTGGTCCGGCGGCAGGAAGAAGATGGTCTCGGACAGGTTCAGCCAGGCGGCGATGGCCTGCATGGCGGCATCGTCCAGGCCCTCGCTGTCGACGATGACGCCCAGCGGGTTGCCGGCGCCCGGGCGGGCGGCGAAGACGTCCAGTTGCAGGTAGCGGCGTGCGGTCATGGCGGCTCGGAAGCAAAGGGGCCGGGCAGCTTAACAATCCGGGCCACGGGCGGGGATGACCGGGGTCGTTGCAGGTGCTACTTTCTGCGCCCCTGGAGGGGGATGGTATCGACCGTAATCAGCAATCCGGCCCCGCCGGCCTTGGCATAGAATCGGGAGTTCTGCCCGCGTTGCCGGGTCTTTCTCCCCCAAGTGAACCCCCCAAGCCAATGTCTGCTTCCCCTCGCGCTGATCGCTGGATCGTTCTGAAGTTCGGTGGCACCTCGGTGTCCCGTCGTCATCGTTGGAACACGATCGGGGAACTGGCAAAAAAACGGGCCGAGGAAACCAGCGGCCGGGTGCTGGTGGTGGTCTCGGCGCTGTCCGGCGTGACCAATGAACTGACCGCCATCGCCGATGGCGCGGCCGACAGCCGCCAGCGCGTGGCCGCGCTGGTCACCCGCCACAACGACTTCCTCGCCGAGCTGGAGCTGGGCCCCGAGGTGCTGGCCGGACGGCTGGCCGCACTGGCCGCGCTGCTGGACGACCCGCGTGCCGCAACCCGGCCGCTGGACTGGCAGGCCGACGTGCTGGGCCAGGGCGAGCTGCTCTCTTCCAGCATCGGCGCGGCCTACCTGCGCAGCAACGGACTGGATTTCGGCTGGATGGACGCCCGCGACTGGCTGCATGCGCAGCCGCCGGTGCCGAACCAGACCGCCTGGTCGCAACGGCTGTCGGTGAACTGCCAGTGGCAGGGCGATGCCGGCTTCAAGGCCCGCTTCGACGCCCAGCCCACACGCATGCTGCTGACCCAGGGCTTCATCTCGCGCCATGCCGACGGCGGTACCGCCATCCTCGGCCGCGGTGGCTCGGATACCTCCGCCGCCTATTTCGGCGCGCTGCTCGGTGCCAGCCGCGTGGAGATCTGGACCGATGTGCCGGGCATGTTCAGCGCCAACCCGAAGGACGTGCCCGACGCCCGCCTGCTGACCCGGCTGGACTATTACGAGGCGCAGGAAATCGCCACCACCGGCGCCAAAGTGCTGCATCCGCGCTCGATCAAACCGTGCCGCGATGCCGGCGTGCCGATGGCGATCCTCGATACCGAGCGCCCGCACATGCCGGGTACCAGCATTGACGGTGCCGCCGCGCCGGTGCCGGGAGTGAAGGCGATCAGCCGCCGCAACGGCATCGTGCTGGTGTCGATGGAAGGTATCGGCATGTGGCAGCAGGTCGGCTTCCTGGCCGAAGTGTTCGCGCTGTTTGCCAAGCACGGGCTGTCGGTGGACCTGATCGGTTCGGCCGAGACCAACGTCACCGTGTCGCTGGATCCGTCCGAGAACCTGGTCAATACCGACGTGCTGGCTGCGCTGTCGGCCGACCTGTCGCAGATCTGCAAGGTCAAGGTGATCGTGCCGTGCGCGGCCATCACCCTGGTCGGCCGTGGCATGCGTTCGCTGCTGTACAAGCTCTCGGACGTGTGGGCCACGTTCGGCAAGGAGCGCGTGCACATGATCTCGCAGTCCTCCAACGACCTGAACCTGACCTTCGTCATCGACGAGGCCGATGCCGACGGCCTGCTGCCGATCCTGCACGCCGAGCTGATCGACAGCGGCGCGATGCCGGTCTACGAGGAGCAGGTGTTCGGCCCGCGCTGGCGCGAAATCATCGGCACGTTGCGGCCGCGGCCCACGCCGTGGTGGCAGGCACCGGGCAAGCGGCAGCAGCTGCTGGGGCTGGCCGCGCAGGGCACTCCGGCCTATGTCTACGACCTGGACAAGGTGCGCGAGCGCGCCGCCCAGCTCAAGGCCATTGCCGCGGTCGATCGCCGCTTCTATGCGATCAAGGCCAATCCGCATCCGCAGATCCTGCGCACGCTCGCCGCCGAAGGCTTCGGTCTGGAATGCGTGTCGCTGGGCGAGTTCGAGCATGTGTTCGCCTCGGTACCGGACATCGCGCCGGCGCGGGTGCTGTTCACGCCGAGCTTCGCACCGATCCACGAGTACCAGGCGGCGCTGGCGCGTGGTGTCACTGTCACCGTGGACAACGTCGAGCTGCTGCGGCGCTGGCCGGAGGTGTTCCGTGGCCGCACGCTGTGGCTGCGTATCGATCTGGGCCACGGCGACGGCCATCACCAGAAGGTCAACACCGGCGGCAAGGAGGCCAAGTTCGGCCTCTCGGCGCAGCGGGTGGATGAATTCATGGCGTTGGCCGGCAGCCTGGATATCCGCATCAGCGGCCTGCACGCGCACCTGGGCAGCGGCATCGAGACCGGCGGCCACTGGAAGCAGATGGTCGACGAGATGGCCGGGTTCGCCCGCCGTATCGGCAGCGTGGAGATCCTCGATATCGGCGGCGGTCTGCCGATCCCGTACAGCGCCGATGACGAGCCGTTCGATCTGGACGCCTGGGCCACCGGGCTGGAAGAGATCAGGGCGGTGCACCCGCAGTTCCAGCTGGCGATCGAGCCGGGCCGCTTCCTCGTCGCCGAGGCCGGCGTGCTGCTGGCCCACGCCACCCAGGTGGTGGAGAAGGACGGCGTGCGCCGCGTCGGCCTGGATGCCGGCATGAACGCCCTGTTGCGGCCGGCGCTGTACGACGCCTGGCACGACATCGCGAACCTCGCGCGCCTGGAAGAGGCGCGCGACGTCGATTTCAGCGTGGTCGGTCCGATCTGCGAATCCAGCGACGTGTTCGCGCAGCGGGTGAAGCTGCCCTCGACCACCGCGCCGGGGGATGTGATGCTGATCGCCGATGCCGGCGCCTATGGTTTCAGCATGGCCAGCACCTACAACCTGCGCGCACTGCCGCGCGAGGCGGTCCTCGATGCGTGACAATCGCCTCCTGCCGCGAAAACTTTGTCGTCCGCCGCGCGCTGGTGCGCGGCGGTTCGTTTGATTCGGATACGCCATGACAGCTTTTGACAAAAACCAGGTTTCCCGCTTCCGCTTCGTCCGCTGCGATTTCGCCGCGGATACCGGCGTGGCAAGACTGGTCTACGCCTTCGACGACGGCCCGGAGATGACCGAGACTGTCACCGTGCCGGGCGCGCCGTTCCAGCTGGAGGGCGAGCGTGCGGCGGCGGTGCAACGCGCGCTGCAGCTGCTGCACCTGATCGCCGGTGTCAGCTACTACAAGGCGGCAGTGCCGGCGCAGGTGAGCATCGACAGCTACGCGATCGATGCGGCCACCGCGGCACTGGTGGAAACGGTATATCTGAACGGTCTGGGCGAGTTCGCCTACCGCAATGGCCTGAACCTGCGCGGCCGCTTCACGCTGCCGGTGCAAGGCCAGGCGGCGTCGGCGCCGGTGCTGGGCCTGCGCGAGCACGCGCTGGTGGCCATTGGCGGCGGCAAGGATTCGCTGGTCAGCATCGAGGCGCTGCGCCATGCCGGCGTGGCCGAGACGGTGACCTGGATCGGCGGCTCGCAGCTGATCCGCGCCTGTGCCGACCGCACCGGTCTGCCGACGCTCAATATCGGCCGCACGCTGGCCCCGGAGCTGTTCGAGCTCAACCGCCAGGGGGCCTGGAACGGCCATATCCCGGTGACCGCGGTGAACTCGGCGATCATGGTGCTGGCCGCGCTGGTGCAGGGCGTGGACCAGGTGGTGTTCTCCAACGAACGCTCGGCCAGCTACGGCAGCCAGATCGCCGGTACCGGCGAGGTCAACCATCAGTGGTCCAAGGGCTGGGCGTTCGAGCAGGCGTTCGGCGAGCATGTGCAGCAGCACGTGGCGGCCGACCTGCACTACTACTCGCTGCTGCGGCCGCTGTCGGAGCTGGCAGTGGCCCGCCAGTTCGCCAGGACCGACTACTACGACGCGCATTTCTCCAGCTGCAACCGCAACTTCCACATCCTCGGCGAGCGCCCGGTGAACCGCTGGTGCGGCGTCTGTCCGAAGTGTCACTTCGTGTTCCTGGCGCTGGCCCCGTTCATGCCCAAGACCCGGCTGGTGCGCATCTTTGGCCGCAACCTGCTCGATGACAGCGAACAGGCCGGCGGCTACGACGCGCTGCTGGAATTCGGCGACCACAAGCCGTTCGAGTGCGTGGGCGAGGGCAAGGAGTCGCGTGCGGCGATGGCCACGCTGGCCGCGCGTGCGGACTGGAAGGAGGACGTGCTGGTCAAGCGTTTCGCCAGCCTGATCCAGCCGACCCTGGCGGCGGACGAGCTGCAGATCGAACCGTTGCTGGTCATCGACGGCGAACACCGCATCCCGGCAGCCCTGTGGGAGCGTCTGCGTGCGAATTTCGCAGCTTGAAGGCAAGCGGGTTGCGTTGTGGGGCTGGGGGCGTGAGGGCCGTGCGGCATTTGCCGTATTGCGCGAACGCCTGCCGCAACTGCCACTGACGCTGTTCTGTCCGCCGGCCGAGGCCGCGGCCGCGCGTGCCGAAACCGCGGGCGCGCTGCAGGTGGAAACCGACGTCACCGGCGCGGCGCTGGCGCGCTTCGAGGTGGTCATCAAGTCACCGGGGATCAGCCCGTACAAGCCCGAGGCGCTGCAGGCGCAGGCACTGGGCACGCAGTTCATCGGCGGTACCGCGCTGTGGTTCAGCGAGCATGCCGGCCCTGATGGCACCTTGCCCGACACGGTGTGCGTGACCGGTACCAAGGGCAAGAGCACCACCACCTCGCTGCTGGCGCACCTGCTGCGCGCGGCCGGGCATCGCACCGGCCTGGCCGGCAATATCGGCCTGCCCCTGCTCGAAGCGTTGGATCCGCAACCGGCACCGGAATACTGGGCGGTGGAACTGTCCAGCTACCAGACCGGGGAAGTAGCGCGCAGTGGCGCGCGGCCGGATGTCGCGATCGTGCTCAACATCTTTCCCGAGCACCTGGACTGGCACGGCAGCGAGCAGCGCTATATCGACGACAAGCTGGCACTGGTGACCGGCGGTCATCCGCGGGTGGCCGTGCTCAATGCCGCCGACGCGCATCTGCGCGCGCTGCAATTGCCGCACAGCAAGATCGTCTGGTTCAACCAGCCCGAAGGCTGGCACATGGTCGGCGAGGTGGTGCATCGCGGCGCGCAGCCGGTGTTCGATACGGCGGATACGCCGCTGCCGGGCCGGCACAACCGCGGCAACCTGTGCGCGGTACTGGCCGCCATCGAAGCGCTGGGACTGGATGCCGTGGCCCTGGCGCCGGCAGTGCGGAGCTTCCGGCCGCTGCCCAACCGCCTGCAGCTGCTGGGCGAGCGCGATGGGCTGCGCTGGGTCAACGATTCGATCAGCACCACCCCGCATGCCTCGCTGGCGGCGCTGGACTGCTTTGCCGGGCAGCGCATCGCGCTGCTGGTCGGCGGCCACGATCGCGGCCTGGACTGGAGCGATTTCCTCGCGCACATGGCCCATGACGTGCCGCCGGTGGAGATCGTGACGATGGGCGGCAACGGCCCGCGCATCAACGACCTGCTGCGACCGCTGGCCGAGGCTGGCCGGTTCGGACTGCATGCGGCCGCCGATCTGCCGCAGGCGGTGGAACTGGCGCGTGCGGCACTGGGCGCGCAGGGCGGGGTGGTGCTGCTGTCACCGGGCGCGCCGAGCTTTGGCGCTTACAGCGACTACGTGGCGCGTGGCCGCCACTTCGCCGCGCTGGCCGGCTTTGATCCGGACAGCATCAGCGCCATTCCCGGGCTAGGCATCGGCTGAATCCCGGCAATCACCCGGGCTGGGGCCCGTCGGACTTAAACTCGCCGCACCCCTGAGCGGAGAAGTCCGATGCGAGCAGAACGGAAGTGGCCGGTGGCAGTGGCGGGCCTGTGGCTGGCGGTGGCATTGCCGGCCGCGGCGAAAATGCAGCAGCGCACGGTGGAATGGCAGCACGATGGCGCGTCGTACAGCGGCGTGCTGGTCTATGACGACGACGGTGACGCCCGCCGACCCGGTGTGGTGATGGTGCCCAACTGGCGTGGCGTGAACGCATCCGCCGTCGCCAAGGCCGGGCAGATTGCCGGCGACGACTATGTGGTGCTGGTGGCCGATGTCTACGGCAAGGACATACGACCCAAGGACAACACCGAAGCCGCTGCGGCCTCCAAACCCTTGCGCGATGACCGGGCCCTGCTGCGTGCCCGGGCCGGTGCGGCATTGCAGGCATTGGAGGCGCAGGCCGGCAAGGCGCCGCTGGACGCCGGCCGTATCGCCGCGGTCGGTTTCTGTTTCGGTGGCACCACGGTGCTGGAGATGGCGCGTGCCGGCCTGCCCTTGACCGGGGTGGTGAGTCTGCATGGCGGCCTGTCCACCCCGAGTCCGGCGCCGGCAGGCAGCGGCAAGGTGCCGATCCTGGTCCTTAACGGGGCCGCCGATCAGGGGGTAACGGGCGAGGACATCGCCGCGTTCGGCAAGGAGATGGACAGCGCCGGTGCGGATTGGCAGTTCGTCAATTTCAGCGGAGCGGTGCACTGCTTTGCCGAGTCCGATGCCGACAGTCCGCCGGGCTGCCTGTACGACCCGCGCGCAGCCAAGCGGGCCTGGAAGATGATGGACAATTTCCTGGAAGAACGCCTGGGCGACTGACCGCGCGCGGAGGGCGGAACCGCACCAGCCGCAAGACCGGCCTCTGTCCGGTCGCTGCGGCAGGGTGGTGCGCGTGGGTACGGTGCCGTGGTTGGCCGTGGGTGGTGCCCGCCCGTGGTGGTTTCGGCACCCGTGGCCCAAGCCACGCCGCGCTGCGCCTACCGCGACCGGGCTTTTGCCGCCGCGATCGCGCCGCTGATCGCCGCCCGCGCCTGCGGACTGTTGCGCCAGCAGCTGCTGCCCAGCATCGCGGCGGCCTGGCTGACGATATCGCCGGGCTGGGCCTGTGCCAGCTGGGGCAGGGAGGTGAATCCCAATTGTTCCAGCCGGGCCACCACGGTGGCGCCGACGCCGTATACCGCCAACAGCACCTGGCGTTCCTCATCGCTGAAACCGGCGGTGCTCACGGCTCAGTGGCCGCGTTCGACCGCATAGCGGGCCAGGCCACGCAGGGCGGCCACGGCCGGATTCTCGGCCAGGCCTTCGAGTGCGGCTTCGGCCGCTTCGGCGTACTGGCGGGCGCGCTGGCGACTGTAGTCCAGGCCACCGGTGGCCTGGATGGCGGCCAGAACTTCGGGCATCGCGCTGGCCTCGCCGTTCTGCACGATCTCGCGCAGGCGCTGGCGGGTGGCCTCATCGGAATGGGCCATGGCGTGGATCAGCGGCAGCGTGGCCTTGCCTTCGGCCAGATCGTCGCCCAGGTTCTTGCCCAGCTCCTCGGCGTTGGCCGAGTAGTCCAGTACGTCGTCGGCGATCTGGAAGGCGTAGCCCAAGTGCATGCCGTAGTCGTACAGCGCCTGCTGGGTGGCCTCGTCCACGCCACTGGCCAGTGCGCCCAGGCGGGTACCGGCGGCGAACAGCACCGCGGTCTTGCGTTCGATCACCCGCAGGTAGGCGGCCTCGTCGGTATCCGGGTTGTGCACATGCAGCAGCTGCAACACCTCGCCTTCGGCGATGCGGTTGGTGGTGTCGGCCAGGATGCGCATGACCGGCATGCGGTCCAGCTCGACCATCAGCTGGAAGCTGCGCGAGTACAGGAAGTCGCCGACCAGCACGCTCGGGGCATTGCCCCACAGCGCGTTGGCGGTGCTGCGGCCGCGGCGCAGATCCGATTCGTCGACCACATCGTCATGCAGCAGGGTCGAGGTGTGGATGAACTCGATGATCGCCGCCAGCTGGTGGTGCTCCGGACCGGCACCGCCGACCGCGTGACCGGCCAGCATCACCAGCATCGGCCGCAGGCGTTTGCCGCCGGCGGAGATGATGTGGTCAGCGATCTGGTTGATCAGCACCACGTCCGAGGACAGACGGTGGCGGATCAGGGCATCGACGGCGTCCATGTCCGGTGCCGCAAGGGTCTGGATGGCAGGCAGGCCCAGCGCGGGGCGGATATGTTCGGCGATGCTCATAGGAATACTTCGGAGGGTGCCCGGGGATTATAGGCGGTGCGGAGGCAAGCGGCCCGCGGCGGCGGAAACCCCCACTGCACGCAGTGAATACGTATGCAAGCGGCACCGTCGACAAAGCGTCGACGCTAAGCTGGCCGGCATACGTTCTGCGGCCCCTTCCGGGGCATTTGAAGCCCGTAGGGGGGCGCTTGATGTCGAAGATTTCCTGGTGGCGCGGCGCCGTCATCTACCAGATTTATCCCCGCAGCTACCTGGACAGCGATGGCGACGGTGTGGGTGACCTGCCGGGCATCATCGAGCGGCTGGATTACATCGCCTCGCTGGGCGTGGACGCGATCTGGGTCTCGCCGTTCTTCAAGTCGCCGATGGCCGATTTCGGCTATGACATCGCCGACCAGCGCGATGTGGATCCGCTGTTCGGCAGCCTGGACGATTTCGACCGGCTGCTGGCCAAGGCGCATGCGCTGGGGCTGAAGGTGATGATCGACCAGGTGTTCAGCCACACCTCGGTGGAACACGCCTGGTTCAAGGAAAGCCGGCAGAGCCGCGACAACCCCAAGGCCGACTGGTATGTGTGGGCCGATGCGCGCGAGGACGGTACGCCGCCGAACAACTGGCTGTCGATCTTCGGCGGCGTGGCCTGGCGCTGGGAACCGCGCCGCCGCCAGTACTACCTGCACAATTTCCTGTCCTCGCAGCCGGATCTGGATTTCCACAATCCGGCCGTGCAGCAGGCCACGCTGGATTACGTGAAGTTCTGGCTGGACCGTGGCGTGGACGGCTTCCGCCTGGATTCGATCAACTTCTGCTTCCACGACGCGCAGTTGCGCGACAATCCGCCCAAGCCGGAAAGCGAGCGCGTGGGCCGCGGCTTCAGCCCGGACAATCCGTACGCGTTCCAGTACCACTACTACAACAACACCCGGCCGGAGAACATCGGCTTCCTCGAGCGTCTGCGCGCGTTGCTGGACCAGTATCCGGGCGCGGTGACGCTGGGCGAGATCTCCTCGGAGGATTCGCTGGCCACCACCGCCGAGTACACCGCGCCGGGCCGCCTGCACATGGGTTACAGCTTCGAGCTGCTGGTCGATGACTACAGTGCGGCCTACATCCGCGGCACGGTGGAGAAGCTGGAAGCCACCATGCGTGACGGCTGGCCGTGCTGGGCGGTGTCCAACCATGACGTGCAGCGGGCGGTGACGCGCTGGGGCGGCCATCCGGCCAACCCCCAGCTGGCCAAGATGCTGGTTGCGCTGGTGTGTTCGCTGCGCGGCTCGGTGTGCATCTACCAGGGCGAGGAGCTGGGCCTGGGCGAGGCGGATGTGCCGTTCGAGGCGCTGCAGGATCCGTACGGGATCACCTTCTGGCCGAATTTCAAGGGCCGCGACGGCTGCCGCACGCCGATGCCGTGGAGCGATGGTGACGTGGCCGGCTTCAGCACGGGCAAGCCGTGGTTGCCGATTCCGGCCGAACACCGTGCGCTGTCGGTGCAGGCGCAGGAAGCCGATGCCGGTTCGGTGCTGCACGCGTTCCGCGCGTTCCTGGCCTGGCGCAAGGCGCATCCGGCGCTGGTGGAGGGCGGAATCCGGTTCATCGACAGCACCGAGCCGGTGCTGATGTTCGAACGCCAGCTCGGTGACGAGGTGCTGCTGTTGGCGTTCAATCTCTCCGCTCAGTCGCAGCGCCAGCCCCTGCCGGCGGGCACATGGCAGGCGCTGGAGCTGCCGGGGCCGGCGTCAGGCGGCCTCGAGGCCGGTGAACTGGTGTTGCCTGCGCACGCGGTGTATTGCGCGCGGCGCAGCTGAGGCAAGTTCCTCTTTCCTGTGGAGGGCGGAGATCACATCTCCGCCTTTTTTTTGCGTCTGTTCCAGGCGCGATTGCGCGGCCGGACAAGGTCCGCTGTCTGCCGGTTGTGATCTTGCGATTGTGCGCCGCGGTGATCACGGCAGGGCCGGGGGCAAACCCGCTTCCGCGGCGGACGTGTTCCGCAAGAGGTCTGGCTTGGCGTGCTTTCTGTGGACGGGCACTGCCGGCCCGAGCTTGTGCGGTGGCCGATGGGTTCCCCACCGTCCGCGCGATGTCGCGGCGGCACAGCCGCGCCGGCCACAGATGAGGGGCCACCGCCCGGCAAGTCACGCGCCTTGGCAACACCGGTTTGGTCCGTCGACGCCCAGGATGCAGTGTGCGGGTGTGATCCCGGTGCGCGGCGCGTTGCCGGGCAGCCCCGGTGTCGCAGGGGCGGGGCATTGCAGGTCCCGCAAACGACAGGGCCCGCTGCGTGAACAGCGGGCTCTGTCGATCAGCCGGGGTGTTCCGGATCAGAACTTGTAGTTCACACCCACCTGGTAGGTGCGGCCCCATTCCACGGTTTCCAGCGGACGGTCCTTGGTGCCGGCGTAGGTCTCGTACTTGGAGTTGGTCAGGTTGCTGGCCTGCAGGAACAGGCTCAGGCCCTGGAACAGGCTGCCGTCGCCGAAGCTGTAGCCCACCTGCGCATCCAGCACGTCCTCGCCCTTGACGTAACGCAGGGTGCGGTTGCCGTTGAAGTTGCCGATCTCGCCGATGAAGTCTGAACGCTTGCGCTGGTTCAGGCGCACTTCAAAGCCGTTGTTCTCGTAGTAGGCGGTGAAGTTGTACACACGCTTGGACAGGCCCGGCAGCATGATCGGCTCGGAGCCCACGCTGGAGGTGGTGCCCGGATCCGGCGGGATGGAGATGTTGCTGTCATTGAAGCTGGCGCTGGCGACCACACCGAAGCCACGCAGGCCGTCGAAGAACAGGTCCAGCGGCAGCGACGCGGTCAGCTCGGCACCGCGCAGGCTGCCACCGTTGCCGTTGAACGGCGCGGTGTAGTAACCGGTCTTGTCGACCACGATGCCCGGCGGCAGGGTGATGGCGTTGGCCTGCAGCCACGCGTCGACCTGCTGGGTGAAGTCATAGCCATCGCGCTTTTCGGTGTAGATGTAGGTCTTCAGGTCCTTGTAGAACACCGCGGCGGCCACGTAGGCCTTGTTGCCGAAGTACTTTTCCCAGGACAGGTCCACCGCGTTGGCCACCCACGGGTCCAGGTTCGGGTTGCCGCCACTGGCGCCGGGCTTGCCGATGTTGGTGTCCACGCCGAATTCCATCGATGCGCGCAGCTCGTCCACGCGCGGTCGTGCGACCTGGCGGGCCAGGGCGAAGCGCACCGTGTTCTCGGCCGGCAGTTCGAAGGCCAGGTTCAGGCTGGGCAGGAAGTCCAGATAGCTCTTGCCTTCGTTGATCGGGATGACCTGGCTGCCGACCGGCTGCCCGCCATCCCAGTAGTTCGAGCTGGAGGACTGGCGTACGTGCTGGGCCTGCAGGCCGACGTTGCCGCGCACCGGAATCGAGCCGATCTGGGTGCTGATGTTGGCGCGCAGGAAGGTGGTGGTGATCTCCTCGTCCACCGTCCACTGCTTCGGGATCAGGTAGCTTTCGGTGGTGGTCGGATTGAACACCATGTAGCGGTCCACGGCAGCGGGCACATTCCAGGCCGGGATGTAGCCGGCGCCGGCAAAGCCCAGGTTGACCGGCCTGTACTGCAGGTCGGCGGCGATGCTGGTGACGCCCTGCGCGCCGAGGTTGATGTTGCCTTCGGCCTGGGTCTTGTTCTTGCTGCGGTCGGCGTAGTTCACGCCGACGTCGAAGTCGGAGAACCAGCTGAAGCCTTCCGGCACCGGGAAGGTGGCCGCCAGCTTGACGCCCTTGAGCTCATCATCGACATGCGGGGTCTTGCCATAGCCCGAGCCGTAGATGGTGTTGGTCAGGTAGAGCTTGCTGAAGTCCGAATAGTCGCGGCCCGGCGTGAACTGCGGGAAGTTGCCGCCGGCGAAATTCAATGTCACCGAATCCAGCATCGGGGCAGGCAGCAACTGCAGGTTGTTTTCCAGATTCAGCTCGTCGCGCTCGGCCTTGGACCAGCTGAGGTCGGCCACCACGCGCACATCGCCGAAGGTGAATTCGTTGTTCCAGCCCAGCGCCTTGATGCTGTCGTCGCGGCGGTTGTACATGCCGCGCACCAGCGGATAGACGTTGTGCGCCGTGCCGCTGACGAAGCTGCCGTTGCCGTTGACCACCACGTCGGTGACGTTCAAACGGTCGTAGCCGCCGTTGTAATCGCCCAGATGGATTTCCAGCTGGTTGGCGGTGTCGTATTCCTTGGCCTTGGTGTAGAACGCGTCCAGGGTGCTGGTCCAGCTGTTGTTCGGCCGGAACTGCACGGTGGCCATCACGCCGTCACGCTTGGCGTGGCCGGTGCGGCGCAATGCCTTGATGCCATCGGAATAGTAGGTGCCGGCGGCGACGCCCGGGCGCCAGTTGTCGCCGATGGCCTGCCAGGGCTCGTACAGGCCGACCTGGTTCTCCTGCTTGGACATTTCCGAGTGGGAGTAGCCGATCGCCAGGCCGAGCGTGTCGTCGGCGAACTTGTCCACGAAGCTGGCATTGATCCGGTTGCCGTACGGGTCTTCGCCGGCGGCCTCACCCAGCGAGTTTTTCTGGTAGCGGCCGCTGACGGCGATCACGCGGTCACCGTAGCTGAGCGGACGCACGGTCTGCATGTCCAGCGTGCCGGACAGGCCCTGGCCGACCAGGCCGGCGTCGGGGGTCTTGTACACCGTCACGCCGCTGATCAGTTCCGACGGGTACTGGTCGAACTCGACGCTGCGGTTGTCGCCGGTGCTGACCATCTCGCGACCATTGAGCAAGGTGGTGGCGAAGTCGGGCGACAGGCCGCGCACGCTGATGACCTGGGCGCGGCCGGCGACGCGCTGGGCGGCCAGACCGGGCAGGCGGGCGATCGATTCGGCGATGCTCACGTCCGGCAGCTTGCCGATGTCCTCGGCCGAAATGGCCTCCACGATCGAGGTGGAATCCCGCTTGACCGAGATCGCGCTTTCGATGCCGCGACGGATGCCGGTGACGGTGACGGTATCCAGATCGGTGGCTTCCGCCTTCGTCTCGGGCTTGCTCTGCGCCTCGGCCGTCTGTGCGTGTGCACTGGTGGCGCCCAACGTGATGGCCGAAGCCAGTGCCACGCTCAGCAGATTGCGTTTGGTGTTCAACATGCTCCCCTCTCCCAGGTGATGTCGGTTGGTTGTAGCCAGTCGCCCCAGACAGGTGTCGGGGGCGTGTCGCGTTTGTTTTTTTCGCAGCGTGCGACTGTCTGGCATGGTAATCAGCGGACCCCGCGGCGGGACCGGCCTGCATACGTATTCAATGCCGTGCAATGCCGGCACGCGAGTCTGAAAACGCTTTCGCCGGTGAGGGCGGATACGGAACGACCGCCTGCGGCTTGATCCTTGCGTTTCAGGCCTCGGGCAGGGCTCAGTCCAGCGGCACAAAGCGCACGGCCATGCCGCCACCGGCCGCCAGCGCAATGCGCAGCGGATCGCCGCTGCGGACCTCCCGCGTTTCGGTGGCGAAGGCGAATGGCGCCGTTTCCCAGTGCGCGCCGTCGCCGTCGCGGTAGATCTGCGCCCGGTAGCGGCGGCCCGGATCGAGGAAGGACAGTGGCACGTCCAGCGTCTGCGGCTGTTCGCTGCCGACGCTGCCGAGGAACCATTCCTCGCCGCCCCGCACCTTGCGCGCGAAGGTCACGTACTGGCCGATTTCGCCATTGAGCACGTGGCTTTGCTCCCAGTCCACCGCCACGTCCTTGATGAACTGGAAGGCGTCCGGGTGCTGGGCGTAGTGTTCGGGCAGGTCGGCCACCATCTGGATGGGGCTGTACAGCACCACATACAGCGCCAGCTGCTTGGCCAGCGTGCTGCGCAGCGGCAGGCCATTGCGTCCCTTGAGGCTGACGATGCCCGGGGTGTAGTCCATCGGCCCGGCCAGCATGCGGGTGAACACCAGCGTGGCTTCATGTCCCGGCGGATTGGGCGGATTGCCCCAGGCGTTGAACTCCATGCCGCGAGCCCCTTCACGTGACACCCAGTTCGGATAGGTGCGACGCAGGCCGGTGTCCTTGATCGGCTCGTGCGCGTTGATCGCGATATGTTTTTCCGCCGCCTGCCGCACCACGCGCAGGTGGTGGTTGCTCATCCACTGGCCCTCGTGCCACTCGCGCAGGATCGGGCCCCCGGCCCGGTCCTGGCGCTGGATGTCGCCGGCGTCGCAGACGTAACCGGTCTTGATCACATCCACACCGTTGCGCGCGTAAAGCTCCAGCGCCGCGGGCAGCTGGCGCTCGTAATGGCTTACCGCGCAGGCGGTCTCGTGGTGGCCGATCAGGTGCACGCCCCTGGCCGCGCCGTAGCGTGCCAGTGCCGGCAGGTCGAAGTCGGCGGTGGCGCGGGTGAAATCGAAGGCCTGGCCGTTGGCGAACCAGTCGCCGTCCCAGCCGGTGTTCCAGCCTTCCACCAGTACGCCGCGGAAACCGTTGGCGGCGGCGAAGTCGATATAGCGGCGGGTGTTGGCGGTGGTGGCGCCGTGGCGCGGGCCGGTGCCCCAGGTCTCGGTCTCCAGATGCAGCGACCACCACACCCCCACGTATTTGGCCGGGGTGAACCAGCTCACATCGCCCAGCGCGTTGGGTTCGTTGAGGTTGAGGATCAGGCTGGATTCGGCCAGCTCGGCGGCGGTTTCGCCGATGGTGATGGTCCGCCACGGCGTGTGGAAGGGCAGCGAGCGCTGCACCGGTGCGCCGTTGCCGGAAGGCGTGAGCGCGGCATGCAGGACATCGCCGTCGCCGCGCGCCAGATTCATGCCGGCATAGTCCACCAGCGCGGCCTCGTGCAGGGAAATGTGCAGGCCGTTGTCGCTGCGCAGGGTCAGCGGCGTCTGCGCGGTGCCCACTTCCTTCAACGGCGTCTGGTGATACAGGTATTCCTCGCGGTTCCATTCGAACGCCGGAATCCACCAGGCGGTGGCCGGGTGGGCCAGCGCGAACTCGGTCAGCTCGGCCTGTACCGTGACCTGTTCCATCGCCGCCTGTTGCGGGAACTCGTAGCGGAAGCCGACGCCGTCGTTGTGGACGCGGAACACCACCTCGAACTGGCGTGCGTAGTCGCGGCCGGCGCCGGGCTTCTCGCTGAAGCGGGTGCGCAGTTCGTTGTAGTGGTTGCGGGTCAGGCGGCGTTCGCCCCAAGGCTGCTCCCAGGTCTCATCGACGCTGCGCTGCGACTGCGCGGTCAGCGCGATGTTGCGCTCCAGGCGTCCATCGCCGAGCAGCATGCCCAGCCGCGAGGGAGCGATGACCGGGTCACCGTTGCGCTCCACCCGGTAGGACAGGCGTCCCTCGTGCTGGGATTGGACGATCACCGCGAGCGCGCCGTCCGGCGAGGTGACGCGCGCCAGGTCGGCCGCCTGCACGCTCAGTGCGCTGGACAGCAGCAGCGCCAGGCCGGCAGGCGACAGCAGGCGGAAGGAAATGGAAAGTCGGTCGGCCATCTGGATATGTGCTCCGGGGTCTGGTCGGCGGACCGCGCGTGGCGCGCGGGCCATTGGGCCACTATTCCCGTTCCGCTGCGGTGGTGGGCGCTGGCGGGCATTGAATACGTATGCAACGGCGGTGCGTATCGCCGGTAGGGCCTCTACCATGGCCGCAGCGCATCCGCGCCCAAATCGCATCCGTGATTCCCGGAGGGGGGAAGCGCTTGATGAAAAGCAAACCGCAGCTGTCGTTCTGGCAGATCTGGAACATGTGCTTCGGCTTTCTGGGGATCCAGTTCGGCTTCGCGCTGCAGAACGCCAATGCCAGTCGCATCTTCGAGACGCTCGGTGCGCCGATGGACGCGGTGCCGGGATTGTGGATCGCCGCGCCACTGACCGGCCTGCTGGTGCAGCCGGTGGTCGGTTACCTGTCCGACCGCACCTGGACGCGCTGGGGCCGCCGCCGTCCCTACTTCATGATCGGCGCGGTGCTGACCACGCTCGCGTTGCTGGTCATGCCCAACTCGCCGACCCTGTGGATCGCCGCCGGCACGCTGTGGGTGCTCGATGCCTCGATCAACATCTCGATGGAGCCGTTCCGCGCTTTTGTCGGCGACCAGCTCTCGCCCAGGCAACGCCCGGCCGGCTTCTCGATGCAGAGTTTCTTCATCGGTGTGGGCGCGGTGGTGGCCAGCTTCCTGCCCTTCATCCTGGCCCGTTTCGGCGTGGCCAATACGGCCGGTCCGGGCGAAGTACCCGATACCGTGCGCTATGCGTTCTATTTCGGCGCCGTGGTGTTGCTGCTGGCGATGAGCTGGACCGTCTTCAGCACGCGCGAGTATTCACCGGCCGAGCTGGCCAGCTTCGATGATGCCGAGCCGTCGCCGGTGCATGCCGCACAGCGTGTCGGTGGCCTGCCGCGATGGCGCCAGATCGGTCTATGGCTGGGCCTGGGTGTGGTGCTGGCAGCGTTGATCGCGTGGCGGCAAGGCGATCGCATGCTCTACGTGCTGGCCGGGTTGTGTGCCAGCTACGGTCTGTTGCTGGCAGTGGCGCGGGTGCTGCCCGGCACCCATATGCTGGCCACCATCGTCGACGATCTGCGCCGTATGCCCGGCACGATGCGGCGCCTGGCGTGGGTGCAGTTCTTCTCGTGGTTTGCGCTGTTCGCCATGTGGATCTACACCACCGCGGCGGTGGCGGGCACGCACTTCGGCTCCACCGATACGCAGTCGGCCGCCTACAACGAGGGCGCCAACTGGGTGGGCGTGTTGTTCGGCGCTTACAACGGCTTTGCCGCCGTGGCGGCGCTGGTCATCCCGCTGATGGTGCGCGCCATCGGCCTGCGCTGGAGCCACCTGGTCAATCTGTGGCTGGGCGGGCTGGGCCTGATCTCGCTGATGCTGATCAAGGACCCGCATTGGCTGTTGCTGTCGATGGTCGGCGTCGGCTTTGCCTGGGCCTCGATCCTGTCCTTGCCCTATGCCCTGCTGTCAGACAGCGTGCCGGCGGCCAAGATGGGCGTGTACATGGGCATTTTCAATTTCTTCATCGTGATCCCGCAGCTGGTCGCGGCCAGTGCCTTGGGTTTTGCCCTGCGCAACTGGCTGGGCGGTGACCCCATCCACGTGCTGGTGCTGGGGGGGTGCAGCCTGTTCGTGGCCGGGCTGTGTGTATTGCGGGTTCCGTCGCAACCGGAGGTGGTGTGATGCGCAGGCGTTTGGCAGCAGCGGTTGGTCTGGCTTGGGTGGCGGGGACGGCGTTGGCCGGCAACCGGCCGGACTACATCGGTACCACCGAGCCGTTCGCCAGCGAGGCGGTGTACTTCGTGGTCACCGACCGTTTCGTCAATGGCGATACCAGCAACGACCATCGCGACCAGGGCGGCGAGCACCCGACCTTCGATATTCCGGTGCCATGCCCGGACAAGGTTGACGGCAACATCGGCTACCTCGGCGGCGACTTTAAGGGCGTGCTGGACAACGCCGATTACATCCGCCAGCTCGGCTTCGGCGCGGTGTGGATCACGCCCATCATCGACAATCCCGACCAGGCCTTCACCGGCAGCAAGCCGATCAGCTGCAGCAGCACGCTGACCGACCGCGGCAAGACCGGCTACCACGGTTACTGGGGCATCAACTTCTACAAGCTGGACGAGCACCTGCCCAGCCAGGATCTGGATTTTGCCGGGCTGACCCGTGGCCTGCACGACGCCGGGTTGAAAGTGGTGCTGGATATCGTCGGCAACCACGGCTCGCCGGCCTGGACCATGCCCAAGCGGCAGCCGCAGTTCGGCCAGCTCTTCGACAAGGACGGCACGCTGATCGCCGACCACCAGAACCTGCCACCGGACAGGCTCGACCCGCAGCACAACCCGCTGCATGCGTTCTACAACAACATCGGCCCGGTCGATGGCAGCCAGGGCTCGATCTTCGACGGCAATCTGGCCGAGCTGGGCGACTTCAACGAACACAACCCGGCGGTGATGGACTACCTGGTCGGCGCCTACCTGCAGTGGACCGCACAGGGCGTGGACGCGCTGCGGATCGACACCATCGGCTGGTTGCCGCATCCGTGGTGGCATGAATTCGTCGCGCGCATCCGCGAACGGCACCCGGGCATGTTCATGTTCGGCGAGGCCTTCGACTACGACGCGGCCAAGATCGCCGAGCACACCTGGCCGGCCAATGCCCATGTCAGCGTGCTGGATTTCCCGCTGCGCGGTGCGCTTTCGTCCGTGTTCGGCCGGGAGCGGAAAGGCTTCGAGGCGCTGGCCGAGCCGCTGCATCTGACCGGTGGCCCCTACGCCAATCCGTACGAGTTGATGAGCTTCTACGACAACCACGACATGGCGCGGCTGGATGCCAGTGATGCCGGTTTCATCGACGCCCACAACTGGCTGTTCACCGCCCGCGGCATCCCGGTGCTGTACTACGGCTCGGAAACCGGCTTCATGCGCAGCCGTGCCGAGCACGCCGGCAATCGCGCCTACTTCGGGCAGGAACGCGTGGATGCGGCGCCAGACAGTCCGATTTTCGGCCCGCTGCAGCGTATCGCGCGGCTGCGCCAGGCCACCCCGGCGCTGCAACGCGGCCTGCAGGTCAACGAGCGCCTGCAGGCGGATCAGGCGGTGTTCTATCGCGTGCTGCAGCACGGCGACACCGCGCAGACCGCGCTGGTGCTGCTGAACAAGGGCGACACCGCCACGACGTTCGAGGTCAGCCGCTACCTGCAGCCGGGGCAGTGGCGCGACGTGCTGGACGGCGGCACGCTCACGCTCACGCGCGCGCTCAAGACCGAGGTGCCGGCCCATGGCGTGAAGGTGTTCGTGCTGGACGGGGTGGTGCGGCAGGCCGAACTGCAGGCCGAACTGGCCGCGGCGATGGCCGACCAGCAGGCGCGCACGCAGCGGTTGGGGCGCTGAGCCGCGGCGATGGAGGCCCCAGCCGCGAGGCAGGGGCTGCAGCGGCGGCGCCCGCTACAATCAGCGCCCCCCGCAATCCCGGCCTCCCGCATGAACGAGCTCCCCCCGCAGACCCCGATCGAAACGCTGTTGCGCACCGCGATGGACGGCAAGCTGCCGATCAAGGCGTTCATGCAGGCCTTCGTCGCCTCCGAGGTGGTGCTGCTGACCGGGAGCCTGGTCACCCCCGATGGCAGCGGCTTTGATCCGCTGCTGTTCGACAAGCAGGGCGTGCTGCATGTGGCGGTGTTCACCGACATGGCGCGGGTCGGCTATTTCCCGCAGCAGGCGCCGCACACCCTCCGCATGCTGATGCTCGAGGTGCTGCGGCGCGTGCCCGGCGGCTATGGCGTGGTGATCAACCCGGGCACGACGCTGGGCTTCGAGATCGCTCCGGCCGGCGTGCTGGAAATCCTGAAGGACTTCAGCTGAGTCCGCCGCGGGAGGATTCGCGCACCACCAGCTTGACAGGGATGTTGATGCCTTCCACCGGCTCGCGTGCGATCAGCCCCAGCAGCCGTTCCACCAGCAGCTGACCGGCCTGTTTGGTGTCCTGCTGCACGGTGGTCAACGCCGGCGACACCGAGGCGGCCAGCGGGATGTCGTCAAAACCGGTGACCCGCACGTCCTCGGGCACCCGCAGGCCGTGTTCACGCAGCGCCCGCAGCGCGCCGATGGCGATCAGGTCGCTGGCCGCGCAGATCGCATCGAACGGCTGGCCGCGTGCCAGCAGGGCCATGCAGGCGGCGTGGCCGGAGTCCTCGGTGGTGATCGCGTCGTGCTGCAGGCCCGCATCCGGTTCCAGCCCGCGCACGCGCAGCGCCTGGCCATGACCGCGGTAGCGCTCGGCGAACTCCGGGTAGTGGCTGGAGGCGTGGCCGAGGAAGGCGATGCGCCGGCAGCCGGCGTCCAGCAGATGCACGGTGATGTCGAAGCCGCCCTGGAAATTGTCGCTGCCCACCGAAACCCCGGGCTGGCCGGGCAGGGCGGCGCCCCAGCGCACGAAATGGGTGCCCTGTTCGACCAGCCGCTGCAGCCGTTCCTCCGATTCGTGGTAATCGCCATAGCCCAGCAGGATGATGCCGTCGGCCTTGTTGCTGTCCTCGAAATCGGCATGCCAGTCGCTGGACAGCTGCTGGAAGGAGACCAGCAGGTCCAGCCCGTTCAGCGCGCAGGCGCGGGTGATCGAGCCCAGCATCGAGTGGAAGAACGGATTGATCAGCGAGTCGTCCGGGGTCGGATCCTCGAAGAACAGCAGGGCCAGCGTGCCGGACTGCTGGCAGCGCAGGCTGGAGGCGTTCTTGTCGACCTTGTAGTTCAGCTGCCGGGCGATCTCCAGGATGCGCTTGCGGGTGTCTGCATTGACCATCGGGCTGCCACGCAGCGCCCGCGAGACCGTCGGCTGCGACACCCCGGCCAGGTGCGCGATATCCAGTGAGGTGGCCTTGCCCTTGATGATCATTGGCGACACTTGCCTGAAGACGCCGGGCATCATGCCACGGGCCACCGCTGGCCGGGGCCGTGCCGGGGGTGGGGCTTGTCCCACATGGGGCTGGCCGCCCACCTGATACCCGCCCGCGCCGGGACGTTATAATCTGCCGGCTATTGCCCGCATCCGGCGGGTGGACCCCAACGGAAGAGTAGGAACCCTATGGCCCGCGGCATCAACAAAGTCATCCTCGTCGGCAATCTCGGCAACGACCCGGACACCAAGTACACCCAGGCGGGCATGGCGATCACCCGCATCAGCCTGGCCACCACCAGCGTGCGCAAGGACCGCGACGGCAACAACCAGGAGCGCACCGAATGGCACCGCGTGGTGTTCTTCGGCAAGCTCGGCGAGATCGCCGGTGAATACCTGCGCAAGGGCAGCTCGGTCTACGTCGAGGGCGAGCTGCGCTATGACAAGTACACCGGCCAGGACGGGGTGGAGAAATACACCACCGATATCGTCGCCAACGAAATGCAGATGCTCGGCGGCCGTGGTGAAGGCGGCGGTGGCATGGGCGGCGAGCGTCCGCAGCGCCAGTCGGCACCGCGCCCCCAGGGCGGCGGCCAGGGCGGCTACGGCAACCAGGACCAGGGCGGCGGCTACGGCAGTGGCCAGCGCCAGCAGCGTCCGGCTCCGGCCCAGCAGCAGTCGGCTCCGCCGCCGATGGACGATTTCGCCGACGACGACATTCCGTTCTGATCGACGCGTCGCAGCGATGACATCGAAGGGGTCTGTGGCAGCTGCCACCGGCCCCTTTTCCGTTCATGGCCCGATCGGACGGTGGCCTCAGGCCCGTTCGTACCAGCCGCGTGATCGGTTGACGATGCGGACCACCGACAGCATTACCGGCACTTCGATCAGCACCCCGACCACGGTTGCCAGCGCCGCACCGGAGTGGACCCCGAACAGACCCACGGCGGTGGCCACGGCCAGTTCGAAGAAGTTGCTGGCCCCGATCAGGGCCGACGGCCCGGCCACGCAGTGGGCGACACCCAGCCGACGGTTGAGCAGATAGGCCAGCCCCGCATTGAAATAGACCTGGATCAGGATCGGCACCGCGATCAGCGCGATGATCAGCGGCTGGCGGACGATCTGTTCGCCCTGGAAGCCGAACAGCAGCACCAGGGTCAGCAGCAGCGCCGCCAGTGACACCGGGCCGAGTGTCTGCAGTGCCGCGTGCAGGTCCGGCTCACCGGCGCGGGCGAGGATCCAGCGCCGCAGCAGGGCGGCGACCATCACCGGGACCAGGATGTACAGGCCCACCGACAGGAGCAGCGTGTTCCACGGCACGGTGATGGCCGACAGGCCCAGCAGCAGGGCCACGACCGGCGCGTAGGCCAGCACCATGATGGCGTCGTTCAGCGCCACCTGGCTGAGCGTGAAGTTGGCATCGCCCCGGCACAGGTTGCTCCAGACAAAGACCATGGCCGTGCAGGGCGCGGCCGCCAGCAGGATCAGGCCGGCGATGTAGCTGTCGACCTGTCCGGCAGGCAGCCAGTCGGCGAAGGCGTGCCGCAGGAACAGCCAGCCCAGCAGCGCCATCGAGAATGGTTTGACCGCCCAGTTGATGAACAGCGTGACGCCGATCCCTTTCCAGTGCCGGCCGATCTGGTGCATCGCGCCGAAATCCACCTTCAGCAGCATCGGGATGATCATCAGCCAGATCAGCACGGCGACCGGCAGGTTGACCTTGGCCAGCTCGGCCGAGGCCAGCAGCGCGAATGCCCCGGGGAAATAGTGGCCGAGCACGGTGCCGGCCACGATGCACAGGGTCACCCAGAGGGTCAGGTGACGTTCGAACCGTCCCATGGCAGCGGGGGCGCTCATGCGCGGCGGTCGCCGGGTTGCAGCAGGCCGATCTGGTCCAGTGCCTGCTGCAGTGGCGCGCGCGCGGCCCAGAGCGTTGCCGGCAAGGCCAGCAATGCCTGCAGTCGCGCCTTGATGATGGCGTGGGCCTGCGCGAATGCCTCGGCCTTTTCGGCATCAGTACCCTGGACCGCGGCCGGATCGGGCAGGCCCCAGTGGGTACGGACGAAATCGCCAAACACCACCGGACATGTCTCGGCAGCGGCGGCATCGCAGACGGTGATCACCACGTCCATCGGCGCGCCGTCGGCGAACTCGTCCCAGGATTTGCTGCGCAGTCCGGCCGTCGCAATACCTTCGGCCTGCAACTGGGCCAGGGCGAAGGGGTTGATCTGGCCGGTGGGCTGGCTGCCGGCGCTGAACGCTTCGAACCGCTGGCCGGCCCAGGCCCGGAGTGTGGCTTCGGCAAGCACGCTGCGGGCCGAATTGCCCGTGCACAGGAACAGTACGCGTTGGGTGGTCATAAGGAATGAATCTCCGCTCAGCAGGCGCAATCAGGGGGTGTGGGGCTGCAGTCGGGGCTGGGGGCGCCCGCGCAACAGTTGTGGGTGAGGTAGGCGATCAGGTCGTTCATCGCGCTGAAATTGGCGCGGTAACAGACGTTGCGGCCCTGGTTCTCGCTCTGCAGCAGGCCGGCGAGCAACAGTTCCTTCAGGTGGAAGCTGAGCGTGGCCGGCGGCACCTGCAGGGCCGCGGCGATGTCGCCGGCCACGCGACCGGCCGGGCCGGCCTCGACCAGCAGCCGGAACGCGGCCAGACGGGTGGCATGACCCAGGGCGGTCAGGGCGGCGATTGCGGGTTTTGTTTCCATGCTTCTAGAATAGTCGAATGAATAAGCTGACCACCAGTCCCCCGTTGCCAAACCTGATCCCGGCCTCGTTGCCGCTGCCCGACCACGCTTTGCTGGGCGTCGAACGCGCCGGGCCGCCGCGCATCCTGCTGCTGTATGGCTCGCTGCGCCCGCAGTCCTTCAGTCGCAAGCTGGCGCTGGAGGCCGAGCGTCTGCTGCGTCACCTGGGCTGCGAGACCCGGGTGTTCGATCCGCACGCGCTGCCGATGCTCGACAGCGTCGGCAAGGACCACCCGGAAGTGCAGCGGTTGCGCGAGTGGTCGCAGTGGGCCGAAGGGCATGTCTGGGTGAGCCCGGAGCGGCATGGCACCGTCACCGGCGTGTTCAAGAACCAGATCGACTGGCTGCCGCTGGAAGATGGCAGCGTGCGCCCGACCCAGGGCAAGACCCTGGCGGTGATGCAGGTGTGCGGCGGTTCGCAGTCGTTCAACACGGTCAATACGCTGCGCGTGCTGGGCCGCTGGATGCGCATGCTGACCATCCCCAACCAGTCCTCGGTGGCCAAGGCCTGGCAGGAGTTCGACGAGGACGGACGGATGAAGCCCTCGCCGTTCTATGACCGGGTGGTGGACGTGGTCGAGGAGCTGGTCAAGTTCACCCTGCTCACGCGCGGCCGGGCGGACTATCTGGTAGACCGCTACAGCGAGCGCAAGGGCGACCTTCAGGCCGCCGCACTCGCCGCCGCGTCCGGCGCGGTCGCGCCGCGCTGACCCGGTCGAACCGTCGATCCCATGACCGGGCAGTACGACCTGCCGATCGCACAGGGGGAAAGTGGTTGCAGGGCGCACAGCTGGGCGCACAAGCCTCCGCCAGCGGGCGTGCTGGAGAGGAGAAGCCGGTTCGCACGAATGGCGGCACGAGGCAGCGCCGGTGTGTCTACAGCGACCGATGACGATGGCAGTCGAAGTCGCACGGGGTATGCCGGCGACGGCTGCGGCGGGCCGAGAATCGGTGTTTATCCCGATGCGACATCGCATCGTGGCCGGCAGTATCCCGAGGGTGGTTGTGGACGTATCGGCACCGCCTGCAGCGCCGCTGGGGCGGCGGGCTTGCTGTAACGTGGCCGCCGACGCGGTAATTCTCTGGCTGGAGGTCGTTGAACGATGAAGTGCTGGTCCCTGCTTTTACTTGCCTTGGCTGCCGGCAACGCGGCGGCGGTTGCCGACAGCGCAGAGCCGCGGCCGCGCGCGCGCCAGGCCGGTGTCGTCATCGGCACGCTGCCGACCGGGCCGTTGAACGCGATCACTGACGTGGCCGGGGTCGCTGTCGGCCATGCGACATTGACGGAAGGCACCCGTCTGCACACCGGTGTTACCGCGATCCTGCCGCATGCCGGAAACGTCTACCGGCAGCGGGTACCGGCGGCGATCGTGGTCGGCAACGGTTACGGCAAGTTGGCCGGCATCACCCAGGTGCAGGAACTGGGCGAACTGGAGACGCCGATCCTGCTGACCGGCACCTTGAGCACCTGGAAAGTGGCCGATGCGACGGCGGACTGGCTGCTGCGCCAGCCGGGCATGGAGCAGGTACGCTCGATCAACCCGGTGGTGGGCGAAACCAACGACGGTTATCTCAGCGACATCCGCGCGCGGCCGTTGACGCCGGCGCTGGTCGAGCAGGCACTGAGCGGAGCGTCGACCGGTGCGGTCGAGGAGGGCGCGGTCGGTGCCGGTGCCGGTACGGTCGCATTCGGCTGGAAGGGCGGGATCGGCAGCAGTTCGCGCCAGCTGACTGCGGGCGATGGCGGCTATACCGTGGGCGTGCTGGTGCAGAGCAACTTCGGCGGCGAGCTGACCATCGCCGGGGTGCCGGTCTGGAAGGTGTTGCCGGATCCGGCCGAGTACGCGCGCAGCCAAGCCAATCCGCCGCCGAGTACCGGCGATGGCAGCATCATGATGGTGGTGGCCACCGACGCCCCGCTGGATGCGGCGCAGCTGCAGCGGCTGGCGCATCGCGCGCTGGTCGGGCTGGCGCGGACCGGCTCGGTGATGTCCAACGGTTCGGGTGACTACGTCATCGCGTTTTCCACCGCCAGGGAAAACCGGCGTGATCCGGAAGTCGCAGTGCAGCCGGCGCGCAGCCTTGCCGGCGAGGCGATGTCACCCCTGTTCCAGGCCGCGGCCGAGGCGACCGAGGAAGCCATCGTCAATTCGCTGTTCCGCGCCCGCACGGTGCACGGCCACCGCGGGACCGCCGCGGCACTGCCGCTGCAACCGGTGCTGGAGGCGGTGCGCCGCGCCCGGCGGCCCGTGCCGGCTGCCCCTGTTTCGCCCTAACCGCCGCGTCCGCGCGGTTGGTGAGCCAACCCCGGTGACACTCCGTAGCAGCGGCCATACCGGTGCTGTGGTATTTGCCGTCTGAGAGAGAGTGAGAATGCGCAAGTTGCAAGGTTCCGTAGTACGTCGTGGTTGGCGCTGGTACCCGGCACTGTTGCTGGGGTTGGTGCTGTCACTGTCCAGTTCGATCGCCATTGCGGCGGCCCCTGCCGCGGCCGGCCTGCAGCAGGAACTCGACCGCCTGGTGGCGGGATTCGACGGCTCGGTTGGCGCCTATGTGCTTGATCTGCGCAGCGGGCGCAGTGCGCAGGTCAATGGCGACAGCGGCTTTCCGATGGCCAGCACGGTCAAGGTGCCGGTGGCCGTGCATATCCTGGCGCTGGTGGATGAGGGCAGGCTGGGGCTGCAGCAGCAGGTGCTGCTGGAGCAGGGCGATATCTATCCGTCGATGGGCGGTCCGATGGACATCCATCTGTCCCCGGGCTCGGCCATCACCGTCCGCGATCTGCTGCACATGATGCTCACCGTCAGCGACAACAACGCCACCGACATCCTGATCCGTCTGGGCGGCGGCCCGGCGGCGGTGGATGCGCGCATGCGCGCGCTGGGCGTGCAGGGTATCCGTGTGGACCGCTACATCTGGGAGATGCTCTCGCACTACATGGGCGCGCTGGAGGTATCCGCCGCCAAGCCGATCAGTCCGTCCGACTACGCCCGGCTGGATGCGCAGGAGCGCAGCGACGCGGAAAAACGCCGCTACCGTGCGCTGTACAACGGCGATCCGCGCGATACCGGTACGCCGGCGGACATGGCGATGCTGCTGCGCAAGATATGGAACGGCGGGGCACTCAAGCCGGCCACCACCGCGGTGCTCAAGCAGATCCTGCTGGATTGCCGCACCGGTCCGGGACGGCTCAAGGGCATGCTGCCCGAGGCCACGCCGGTGGCGCACAAGACCGGCACGGTCGGTGATGTGATCAACGATGTGGGCGTGGTCACGCTGCCCGGTGGCAAGGGCGAGGTGGTGGTGGCGGTGTTCCTGAAATCGGGACTGGGCGACCACGCCCGGGACCGGCAGATCGCGCAGATCGCGCGCGCCGCGCACGACTACTTCCTGTTCACCGCCGCCGACTGACGCCGCCCGCCGGCTCAGTTGAGCAGCCGCGCCAGCTGCGTGCGGTTGTCGATATCGAGCTTGCGGAAGATCGAACTGATCTGGCACTCGATGGTCTTGCGCGAGCGGCACAGCTGGTCGGCAATGGCGTCGTTGCGCAGTCCGGTGGCCACCAGCAGCGCCACTTTCCGCTCGCTGGGCGAAAGACGCTCCAGCACCGGCAGTGCGCTGGACGCCGGTGGCGCTTCCAGCTCCGGCGCCGCGCTCTGCGCGGTGAGAATGAGCAGGTGCTGGGCGTGGCCGCGGGAGTTGCCGGGCGCGGAGCTTAGTTGCAGATGCAGGCGTTCACCGCTGAGCACGGGGTGCTCCAGGGTCAAGCTGGCGCGGTTGCCGGGTGGCGCGGCGGTGGCTGGCAGGTCCTGCATCCAGCGGCGCAGCGGCGCCTCGATCGCCCGTGGCAGATGTCCATCGCGATCGGAGTCGGCGCTCCAGCGCCGGCACAGGCGGCTGGCCTCGCGTGACAGGAACGCAGGCAGCAGATTTTCATTGACCAGCACCGCGGCCAGCGGCAGTTGGTGCAGCAGATCGGCGACGGCGCGGTGGTGCAGGCGCTCCGATTCCAGGGCGCGGATACGCTGCAGGCCAGCCTCGAGCAGCGGATACAGCTCGGCAAGAAAGCCCAGCTCCGCCCCGCCCAGATCCTCGGGGGCAATGTGCAGGCGGATGCTCAGCACCGCTTCCAGACGGGTGCCGTCCCAGAACGCCAGGTGGATGAAGTCGCGCCAGCCGGGCGTGGGGTTCTGTGCGCGCAGCCGCTCCGGCGCATCGACGTCCTGCGAGGCGATCTGCGAGAACGTATAGCTGCGGATCAGCGGATTGGCATCCAGATACGGCGCGGCCACTTCCAGACTGTTGACCAGGCGGGTGCCATCGTCGGCGGCACTGTTCAGGTGATGTCGGCCTTCCTGCGGCTGGTAGCCGTCGATATCGGACAGCAGGCTGCAGGAGTGGCAGGGCAGCGCCGTGTTGATCAGTGCCGCGCAGGCCTGCCACAGCGCGCACATGTCCAGCGCCCTGACCAGTGCCGCGCGGCCCGCCGCCAGCGGATCCGGCTGGGACGAGGAACAGCGCACATCGACAATCAACATGGTGTCTCCTGCAGGAAGGGCGCGTCCGCCTGCGACGTGGCGGAATGCTGCCCGGACCTGTTTAGCAGTGGCCCCGGAATGTGACAAGTGCAGGACGGGCAGGCTGAAGTGGCCGAATATCCGGGTTTTTCCCGATTACCGGCCACCTGCGCTGTGGTCGAATGGCCGCTGTTGCAGACCGTTCGAACAGGAGGGTAGAGGCCATGGGGTATGCGGGAGCGCGTTTACGATCACGGGTTGGAGACACGGTGGTGATGCCATGAGCCAGACGTTTGCGCGGGTGGAACTGCACACGCCCTATCTGCTGTTCCTGGGCGAGGAAACCAATCCGCTCAAGGCCAAGACCGCCTTCGGCCTGCGCGACTGGGCGGCGGAAAGCTGCATCGGGCAGACGCGCCTGCCGGGCGGCACGATCGACCTGGGCCTGCCGGAAATGACCCCGGCGGCCGCGGCCACCGCCGGCGCGCGCTCGCTGCTGATCGGGGTGACGCCGGTGGGCGGACGCATTCCCGCGCACTGGGCGCCGCTGCTGATCGCCGCGGTCGAGGCCGGGCTGGAGATTGTCAGTGGCCTGCACACCGCGCTGGAATCGGTGCCGGGGTTGGCGCTCGCCGCCCGGCGCGCCGGCGTCCGGTTGATGGATGTGCGCCGGCCACCGGACGATCTGCCGCGGGCCACCGGCAAGCGCCGCAGCGGCAAGCGCGTGGCGATGGTCGGTACCGACTGTGCGCTGGGCAAGAAGTACACCGCACTGGCGCTGGCCCGGACGATGCGCGGGCAGGGCATCGATGCCGATTTCCGCGCCACCGGCCAGACCGGGATCATGATCGCCGGTGCCGGCATCGCTGTGGATGCGGTGATCGCCGATTTCATCGCCGGTGCGGCCGAATGCATTTCGCCGGCGGCCGCCGACGACCACTGGGATCTGATCGAAGGCCAGGGCTCGCTGTTCCATCCGGCCTATGCCGGCGTCACCCTGGGGCTGCTGCACGGCTCCCAGCCTGACGGCCTGATCCTGTGCCACGACCCGCAGCGCACGCATCTGGTGAGCTGGCCGGACTACGCGGTGCCGGAGCTGGCGGTGGCGCGTGACCTGTATCTGCAGGCCGCGCGGCTGACCAATCCCGGCGCACGGCTGGTGGGGGTGAGCCTGAACACTTTCGGGATGGACGAGGCCGTGGCGCAGCAGGCGCTGGCGCAGGCCGAGCGTGCGCTGGAAGTGCCTGCATTCGATCCGATGCGCAGCCCGCTGCAGCGGGCCGTCGCTGCGATCCTGGGTTGAGGGCGGCATGACGCGCATGCTGCATGCCAGGTCGCATGCCTGGAAACTGAAAGAGCCTTTCGCCATCGCCCGCGGGATCCGCAGCGAGGCGCAGGTGGTGATTGTCGAACTGCACGAGGATGGCGTGACCGGGCGTGGTGAGGCCGGCGGTGTCGCCTATCACGGCGAAACCCCGGCAAGCATGCTGGCGCAGATCGAACAGGTGCGTGCGCAGATCGAGCGTGGTTGCGACCGCCAGCAGCTGTTGCAGCTGTTGCCGGCCGGTGGCGCGCGGCACGCGCTGGATGCGGCGCTTTGGGATCTGGAGGCGCGGCGCAGCAGCGTGCCGGTGTGGCAGCGTGCCGGCCTGCGCCAGTGGACGCCGGTGGACAGCGCGGTGACCATCGGCATCCGCGATATTGCCGGTTACGAGGCCGCCGCGCGTGCACGTGCCGACTACCCGTGGCTCAAGGTCAAGGTCGGCAAGGGCTCGCCGTTGGCGGCTGTGGCGGCAGTGCGTCGTGGCGCGCCGCACGCGCGGCTGATTGTCGATGCCAACCAGACGTGGAGCATCGAAGAGTTGCGCCAGTACGTGCCGGCATTGCTGCCCTATGGCGTGGACCTGCTCGAACAGCCGGTCGCGGTGGCGCACAGCGCGGCCCTGGCCGGATATGACGGTGCGATTGCGGTCTGTGCCGATGAGGCGCTGTCGACGCTGGAGGATCTGCCGCAGCTGATCGGACGCTACCAGTTCGTCAACATCAAGCTGGACAAGACCGGTGGCCTGACCGCCGGACTGGAGCTGGCCCATGCGGCGCGGGCGGCCGGCTTCCGCCTGATGGTGGGCTGCATGCTGGGCGGATCGATCTCGGTCGCGCCGGGCATGGTGCTGGCGCAGCTGTGCGAAGTCTGTGACCTGGATGGCCCGTGGTTGCAGGCCGAGGACTGGGACAACGGCATCGTCTATCAGCACGGTCGGATGAGTCTGCCGACGCTCTGGGGGTAGCCCTTTACCGGCGGCCGGTTGCGATTGCGGCAACCGGCCTTCGCCCGGGCACGGTCAGTCCTGCGCGCTGGACCAGTCCACCGCCGGATAGTCGCCTTCACCGAAAAAGCGCCGCAGCACCTGCTTGTAGGTGGCCGGTCCGTTGTCGCTGTTGGTGAACAGCGCGATGCTGTCGCCGCTGCGCGGGTCGAGCATGAACAACGCCTTGAAGCCGGGGTTGTCGCCCCAGTGCCAGACCAGTGGCCGGTTGTTGGCGTTCTGCAATCCCACTCCCAGTCCCCAGTCGATGAACGGATCGGCCGCACTGGGCGTGTCGGTGTCGTCGGCATTGCTGGACGCGGTGAACATCAGCGCATGCGTGGCCGGTTGCAGGCCTTCGCCGCGATACAGCGCACGCTGGAGGAAGTGGTGGTAGTCGCGCGCGGTGGTCACCAGCGTCCAGGCCGTGTTCTCCCAGCCGAAGACGCGGTCGCGTTCGGGCGTGCCGTCCTTGCCGTGACCACGGGCCTTGCGCTCGTCAAAAGCGTGATCGGTCATGAAGTGGCTGCTGGGCATATCGAAACGCGAGAACACCTCCTGCGTTGCCAGCTGTTCCCAACGCTTTCCGGTGAGGTGCTCAAGCGTGCGCTGCAGCAGGTAGAAGCCTTCGCCGGAATAGCCGAAACGTGCGCCGGTGGCGAACCGGTTCTGCAAGGGCGTCTGGTCGATAGCCGGATTGGACGGGGAGATCTGCCAGTTCGGCAGGCCGCTGGTGTGGTCGAGCACCCTGCGTGCGGTGATGGTGCGGGCCTGGGGATTGTCCTTGATCCGCTGCGATGGCCAGTAGTCCCACAGCGGCGTGTCCAGATCGATCGTTCCGGCATCGGCCAGCCGCAGCGTGATGTAGGCGCCGATCACCTTGGACAGCGATGCGGCCTGGAATACGGTCTGGTCGGTGACCGGGGCGGGGGCGTCATTGCGCATGACGCCGTGGCAGTACAGCGTGGCGGCGCCGTTGTGCGCGTAGACCAGCTGCGCACCGGGAACCCCCTGCGACCGCATTGTCTGGCGGAACTCTTCGAGCGCCGCATCCGTATCCCGGGTGTCAGTGCCACCCGGCACGCCGTCGCATCCGTGGACGGACAGTACTTGCGCTGTCTGTGGCTGGGAGTGCGCGGCTGCTGTCGAGAACAGTGCCAGTGCAAGAACGGCCGAACGTGAGGTGTGGATCTTCATCTGCTCCCCAATGTGGTTCGAATGACGCGATGGACGTGGTGGCATGCCGTTCAAGAGCGGTACCGGCAGCGCGATGCCGTCAGCTGGCGAGCGGAAACCATACCGCATCCATGCAGCAGTAAAAGGCTTTTGCGAGCTGATATTCGCGCCGCAGCGGCAGTGGTTGCGATGACGCTGGAGACGCGAGCAAAGGCTGCTTACGCGACGCGAAGAATCGGGGTTTTTTCCGATGCGCTGGACAGGCTGCCGCGCCTAGCATCGCTGCCATGTTCCGAGGAACGGCTCCCCGACAGGCGCCGCGCCGGCCGCTTCCGCGCGCCACGGACATTCTCCGGTTCCGCAACGCCAACGCTGCGATGCAGTGCGCGTCGCCCGATGGCCTGCAAAGGCGAGGAGCCGGGTAGTTCTTCAGGAAGTTGATCGTTGCCGCTGTAGCGCCATCCAACCGATCCATGTCGAGCAACCGGGGAGACGAATACATGATGTCCATTGGCACCCATCCTTTGCCGCGCTGTCGCCTGGGAGCGGCGATCCTTCTGTCGCTGGCCCTTCCGGCAACCGCGTGGGCGGGAGCTGGCGTGGCGCAGGATGCCGGTGGTGCTGTTCCATCGGCCGACGCCAGCACGGCGCCGGCGGCCAGGACCCTGGACAAGGTCGAGGTCACCGGTTCGCGCATCAAACGCGCCGAGGTCGAGGGGCCGTCGCCGGTGGTGGTGATCACCGCCGAGGACATCAAGAAGCAGGGCTACAGCACGGTGGCCGAGGCATTGCAGACGCTGACCCAGTTCAATGGCGACGTGGTCGGTGGCGAGTTCAACGCCAGCTCCACCCAGCCGGATGCCTCGTTCCTCAACCTGCGCGGCCTGGGGGTCGGCTATCAGCTGATCCTGCTCAACGGCAAGCGCATGACCGAGTACGCGGCCAGCTCCGGTGCGGCCTCGACCGGGGTGAGCGTGGGCAGCATTCCGGCGGTGGTGGTGGAACGCATCGAGGTGCTCAACGGTGGCGCCTCGGCCATCTATGGTTCCGATGCCGTGGCCGGGGTGGTCAACATCGTCACCCGTGACAACTGGGATGGCACCCATCTGCGCATCCGTGGTGGCACCACCAGCCACGGTGGCGGAGACACCGGGCAGTTGCAGTTCAGCGGTGGCAAGACCTGGGAGCGCGGCAATGTCACCTATGCGTTCGAACAGCTCAATCGCGAGCCGGTCTTCTCCTGGCAGCGCGGCAACATCATCCGCACCGGTATGAACGCGCCGGGCAACGCCGGCACCGACCGCCCCACGTTCGGGCTGGACAGCGCGCTGATGGATGGCGGTTACAACGACTACTACTGGCTGGACAGCAGCGGCCAGCTGGTCTATGCCGGCGATCTGGATCCGGCCGCGGCCGCGGCAGCGCTGGAACACACCTGCCGCAACATGGGCAATAACTACTTCCCGATGTACGGCTCCTCCAGCAGCACGCTTCCCTACAGCTGCGGCAACGCCAACTATTACGACGGCGACACCCTGGCCAACAAGTACAACAAGACCTCGGCCTATGTGTCGGGCCACTACCGCTTCAGCGATGCACTGGAAGGCTACGGACAGCTGCTGGTGCAGCGCTCCCGCAGCGAGGCCGCACACCGCACCAGCATGTACCTGTACAACGCCGGCAGCGCGTATGACGTGAACATCGGCCAGTTCGAGTACTGGCGCGCGCTGGATCCCAACGACATCGGTGGCGCGCCGATGCGGCTGTGGAACGAAACCACGCTCAGTGCGAACGTCGGCGTACGTGGCACGCTCGCCGAGCGCTTCGACTGGGATGCCAGCCTCAGCTTGTCGCGCGATGAAATGAAAAGCAGCTGGAAGCAGCTGATCACCGACCGGGTCAACCGCTATCTGTTCGGCGAACGGGTAGGCGAGGTCGATGGCGCGCCGTTGTACCGGATCGATCCGACGGTGCTGTTCGGAATAATCACCCCGCAGCAGTACACGGCAATGACCGACACCCTGCACAACCGCAATCTGTCGCAGACCTCGCAGGCGCAGCTGGTGGTCAGTGGGCCGCTGCTGACCTTGCCGGCCGGCGAGGTGGAGATGGCCGCGGTGCTGGAGGCCTCGCATTCCAAGTACGAGCTGGGTCCGGACCGCCGCAGCGTGAGCACCTACCAGGGCGCCGACCGCACGTTCAATTTCACCGGTGTCGCCGGCGGTGGTCCGCGCGACCGCTACGGCGCCGGTGTCGAGTTCCGCGTGCCGCTGCTGCAGCGGCTGGTGGCCAACGTCGCCGGCCGCTGGGACAAGTACGACGACATCTCCGATGTCGGTGACGCCACCACCTGGCAGGCCAGCCTGGAGTGGCGGCCGCTGGACAGTCTGCTGCTGCGCGCCAGCCGCCAGACCAGTTTCATGGCGCCGAACATCATGTGGCTGTATGGCGAGCCGGTCACCAACTACGACGACTATGTCACCAACTACTATCAATGCCGTCTTGATGGTCTGGATCTGACCACCACGGCCGGCCTGACCCGGTGCGGCACCGATTACCACCAGGGCGCGTGGTACGTGGAAGGCGGCAACAACCGTCGCCTGCACGAGGAGACCGCCACCTCCAACGGGCTGGGCATCGTCTGGGATATCAGCCAGGGGCTGTCGCTCAGCGCCGACTACTGGGACATCAAGCTCAAGGGCAAGAGCCAGTATCTGGATACGGCGACCTTGATGAACGAGAACGCCAACTGTCTATTGGGCAAACGCGTGGACGGCACGGCGGTCGATCCGGCCTCCGCAGCCTGCGCGATCTACCTGGACTATGTGAAGCGCGATGCGGCCGGCAACGTCACCGAGTACTTCCTCGATGCGATCAACCAGGCCGGCATCCGCACCAGCGGTGTCGATGCAAGCCTGCGCTATGCCTGGGATGGCGGGCGCTGGGGCAGTTTCAACGTCAACGCCGGCTACAGCCGCACCCTGCGCTACGACGTGCAGGTGGCCGCCGGTGATCCGTGGCAGGACTACATGGGCTGCTCCTACTCCTCCACCTACAGCTGCGGCAGCCAGCCGCTGGCGTTCCGCAGCCGCACCAACTGGACGCTGGGCTGGAACCGGGAGGACTGGTCCGGCAGCGTCTATGGCTACCGCAACGGCGCGCGGGTGAACTACCAGGCCACCGGCTACCTGCCCTCGTACGTGCAGTGGAACGCCAGTCTGTCGAAGAAGATCACCGACAACGTGCGCCTGGGCGTTGATGTCACCAATCTGTTCGACCAGTACGGGCCGAAGGATTCGACCATGACCTGGTATCCGTTCTACCAGAACATCTACGGCATCCAGGGCCGCGCGGTCTACGTGAACCTGGATATCGATTTCTGATTCTGGAAGCTGCGTGGCCTGCCGCCGTGGCAGGCCACGCATTGGCTCACTTCACCCCGTGCATCATCCGCTTCAGCAGCGGCGAGGCGAGCAGGGCCACGGCCGCGCAGCCCAGGCCGATCCACATCAGCAGCCAGAACAGGTGTTCGTAGCGGGCGGCGGCCTGGACCAGATCCATCACTTCGCCCTCGGGCACGTCGATGGCGGCGAGCTTGCCGAACAGGGCGGCCAGCGTCTCGGAAAACGCGGTGGCCAGGAACCAGGTGCCCATCATCAGGCTGACCACACGCGGCGCGGCCAGCTGGGTGACGGCCGACAGGCCGACCGGTGACAGGCACATCTCGCCGCTGGCGAGCACGAAGTAGGCCAGCACCAGCCACCACACGCTGGCCATCTGCCCGGTGGCGCCCACCTGCTGCGCCGCCAGCGCCAGCGGCACGAACGACAGCGCGCCCAGCACCAGTCCGTAGGACGACTTCAGCGGCTTGGACGGATCCAGCCCGCGCCGGTCCAGCCAGGCCCACAGGCTGGCGAACAGCGGTGCCAGCAGCACCAGGAACAGGCCGCCCAGATAGGTCAGCGAGCCGGCGTTCTGCGGAAGCACCAGACAGTCGCGCACCAGCATCACCAGCATGGCCACGGCGATCACCGCAAACAGCGTGCGCGGCGCATTGGAGCCGGGGTTGCGGTCCGACAGCCGTACCGCCAGCACGAAGCCCAGCGGCGCCAGCAGCAGCGAGAGGATCGACCACGGCATCGGCGTGCCGCCCTGGATCACCAGCGCCGGCACCAGATCCTTGGTCAGCAGACGGTCGGTGAAGGTCACCCAGGAGCCGTAGGTCTGCTCGTACAGGGTGAAGAACACCAGCGCCATGAAGATCAGCACCATCAGCGCGATCATCTGCTGGCGCTGCACCGGCGTGCACTGGGTGCCGGTGAACCAGGCAAACCAGACCAGCACCGCACCGAGCACCACGATCATCAGCATCAGCGCCAGGCTCAGCTCGCCGCCGAGAGCGAAGGCGCCATTGGCCGCGGCCCACATCAGCGCGGCCACCGGCACGATGCCGGCAATCGCCGCGGCGTAGATCAGCCATTCGCGCGGTAGGCCCAGCACGCGTTCGCGCAGGGTCGCCGGTTGCGGCGGTTCGGCATGGCCGTGCAGGTATTTCTGCCCCCACACGAACATGCCCAGGCCGACCAGCATGCCGATGCCGGCCGCGCCGAAGCCGTACTTCCAGCCGTAGGCCTCACCGAGGAAGCCGCAGACCAGCGAGGCGAACAGCGCGCCGAGGTTGATACCGGCATAGAACAGCGAGAAGCCCGAATCCCGGCGCGGATCGTTTTCCGGATACAGCTTGCCGACGATGGTGGAGATGTTGGGCTTGAGGAAGCCCACGCCCATGATGATCAGCGCCAGCGACAGGTAGGTCACGCCCAGCGCAGCCTCGTCGCGGACCACTTCGCCGGCCACCCGGTGCGCGGCGTGGCCCTCGAAGGCCATGCCGGGGTGGCCCAGCACCAGCAGGATGCCGCCGAAAACCACCGCCTTGCGCATGCCCAGCCAGCGGTCGGCCAGCAGGCCGCCGACCACCGGGATGCAGTAGACCAGGCCGCCATAGGCGCCCAGCAGGTCCAGGCCGGCCTTGTCGCCGAACAGGTGGTATTTGGTCAGGTACAGCAGCAGCAGCGCTTTCATTCCGTAGAAGGAGAAGCGCTCCCACATCTCGGTGAAGAAGCAGACGTAGACGCCCTTGGGGTGGCCGAGGAAGTCGTCGGAGCGGGCGTCGTTCAGGGCAGTTGCGGTCATCGGTGGTGCCGGGTGGGACAGCGGCCGAGTATAGGACCGCTGCCCCGTGCTGCGCGCTCAGAGGTAGCGCAGCCAGGCCAGATCACGACGGCGTGCCTTGAAGCGGGCAAAGGCACGGGTGGCGGGATAGAGCAGCACCGCCAGCACGGTGCTGATCAGCAGCACGGCTGACACCGCCTCGACACCGAAGTAGGGGCCATGGTTCGCGCCCCAATACGCCATCGCCGCCACATACAGCAGTTTCAGTACATACAGGTGCAGCAGGTAAAAGAACATCGGCGCCGCGCCGATCGATGCCAGTGGCTGCAGCCATGCCGCGATGCGGGGTTGCTCGTACAGGCGCAGCAGCAACAGGCCGATACCCAGCGTCAGCAGCAGGAACTGCAGCGAAGGCGGGTACTTGGTGACATTGAGCAGGCTCATCAGCGTCAGTCGGGCGTCGGCGAAGTGCAGCCACGGATGGTCGCCGTAGACATTGGCGGCACGCAGCAGCACGAAGCCGACCAGCATCGCCATGCCGGTGAGCAGCAGCCAGCGCTGGCGCTGCGACGCCGCGCGGTTGCTGGCATACCACGGGCCGAGCACATAGCCCAGGACAATCACGCCGATCCACGGCAACACCGGGTATGACGTGCGCAGCCGCCGGGCGTCGCCCAGTTCGATCCAGTCGCGCTGGTGCAGGATCTTCCAAAGTGTTGCTAGCACGCCATTGCCCTGGGCCTGAAGCGGATCAAGCAGGTTGTGGCCGGCAATGATGACTACTGCAAGGGCCAACAGCAGCTTGCGCGGCAGCCACAGCAGGCCCGCCAGCGCGATCATGCTCAGGCCGATCGCCCAGATCACCTGCAGGTAGAGCGTGCTGGGCGGGAACTGGAAGGTCCAGGCGAAATTGACCAGGGTCAGCTCCAACACCACCAGAAACAGGCCGCGCTTGAGCAGGAACGCGGCGGTGGCGCGTCGCGGGTCGGGCTGGCGCTGGCCATACAGCCATGCCGACAGGCCGGTAAGCAGCACGAATACCGGGGCACACAGATGGGCCAACAGGCGGAAGCTGAACAGGACGGGCGAAACCGAGCCAACGTCCATCGGGTCGTTGACCTGATGATGCAGATAGAAGGTCTCGCGGACATGGTCGATCAGCATCAGCAGCATCACCGTGCCGCGCAGCTGGTCGATGGAGGCCAAGCGAGTGGTCAGTACAGGGGGCATGGGCGGAGTTTTCTGAAAAGATATAACATAACATATCAGGCTGGAGCGGGCGATTTTGCCGATATGGCGCACAGAACATGCGGATTCATGGGATTGCAGCCGTGCAGGGCGGCAGCGCTGCGTTCAGACTGGACTTGCCGTTAAGCCAGCGTTAGCGTGAAGCGGTTTTTTGCCATTCAAGGGCTTTACATGAACAACGCTGCGCCTCGGCAGCTCACCTTCCGCGCGGTGGTGCTTGCCATCGTGCTGGCGGTGATCCTGTCCGCTGCCAACGCCTATCTGGGGCTGTTCGCAGGTCTGACCATCGCCACCGCCATTCCCGCCGCCGTGATTTCGATGGGCGTGCTGCGCCTGCTCGGTGGCGGCACCATCCTGGAAAACAACATCGTCCAGACCGGCGCCTCGGCCGGCTCGTCGATCGCCGCCGGCGTGATCTTCACCATCCCGGCGCTGGTGATCATGGGCTACTGGCCGGACTTCAAGTACTGGTGGGTGCTGGGCATCGCCGGACTGGGTGGCCTGCTGGGCGTGCTGTTCTCGGTGCCGCTGCGGCGCTCGATGATCGTCGAGGACCCGCTGCCGTTCCCCGAAGGCAAGGCGGCCGCCGAAGTGCTCAAGGCCGGCGAGAACCCGGGCCCGGGGCTGAAGATCCTCGCCCTGTCGGCTGTGATCGGCGCCGGGGTCAAGGTCGCCGCGGCCAGCGGCATGCGCCTGATCCCCGATACCTGGGCGCAGTCGGCCTATCTCGGCAGCTCCAAGGTCACCGCCTTTATCGGCACCAACCTGTCGCCGGCGCTGCTGGGCGTGGGCTACATCGTCGGCCTGAATGTGGGCATCGTGGTGCTGTCCGGCGCCATCCTGTCCTGGCATATCGCCATTCCGCTGTATCAGGCGTTCTTCGTGAACACCGATCCGGCGCTGGCCGCGCAGATCGCCACCGCGTCCTCGGCCGAGGCGGCTTTCGCCATCTGGGGCGCCAAGATCCGCTATCTGGGCGTCGGCGCGATGCTGATCGGCGGAATCTGGACGCTGTTCTCGCTGCGCAAGTCGCTGCTCAACGGCGTCAAGAGCGGCTTTGCGGCCGCCCGCAAGAGCAGCGGCCCGGCGCTGGACCACACCGAACGCGACCTGCCGATGAAGTGGATGCTGATCGCGCTGGTCGCCTTCGTGCTGCCGCTGCTGGGCCTGTACCAAGCCATCGTCGGCCAGTGGCTTGTGTCGATCCCGATGACCCTGATCATGATTGTCGCCGGCTTCCTGTTCGTGTCGGTCTCGGCCTATCTGGCCGGGCTGATCGGTTCGTCCAACAACCCGGTCTCGGGCATCACCATCTCCACCATCCTGTTCGCCTCGGCGGTGCTGGTGGTGCTGCTGGGAGATTCCGGTCTGGAGAAGGTGGGCGTGGGAGGCGCACCGCTGGGCGCGGTGGCCGCGATCATGATCGGCGCGGTGGTGTGCTGCGCCGCCGCGGTTGGGGGTGACAACCTGCAGGACCTGAAGGCCGGTTACATCGTCGGTGCCACGCCGTGGAAGCAGCAGCTGATGCTGGGTATCGGCGCGTTCTCCTGCGCGCTGATCATGGCGCCGGTACTGAACCTGCTGGCGACCGCCTACGGTATCGGTGCGCCGACTGCCGAGCATCCCAATGCGCTGGCGGCGCCGCAGGCCAACCTGATGGCCTCGGTGGCCCGCGGCCTGTTCGGCGGCGACCTGCCGTGGCTGTTCATCGCGATGGGCGCGGCAGTGGGGGCGGTGATCATCGCCATCGACGAATGGCTGAAGAAGACCGGCAAGCGTTTCCGCGTGCCGGTGCTGGCCGCGGCCATCGGCATCTACCTGCCGCTGGAGCTGATGGTGCCGATCTTCCTCGGTGGCCTGATCTCCCATCTGGTGGAGCGGTTCCACAAGGTCCGTGCCGACGATGAAGCCGGCCGTGACCGCGTGCACAAGCCGGGCGTGCTGTTTGCCGCCGGCCTGATCACCGGTGAGGCGCTGATGGGTATCGCCATCGCTGTCCCGATCGTGATCACCGAGCGGGCCGATGTGCTGGCCGTGCCGGTGCAGTTGCCGGCGGCGCAGTGGATCGGCCTGGCGGTGCTGGCCGTGGTCGGCTGGCTGATCTACCGCGTGGGCAAGCGTGCCGAAGGCGCCGTGTAAGCAGCCTTTCCGCTGAAGGCGTGCCGCCTTTGCCGTGTGCCTCTCCGGAAGAACGGAGAGGGATAGCAGAGCCGCCCTCCGGGGCGGCTTTGTTTTGGGCGACCTGCGGAAACCGGGCGTTACCGCAAAACCAGCCCTGGCCCGCTTTGCGTTTCGCGGTGGTTGGCCGGGCATGACTTCAAGCCTTTGCCACGGGCGGACCGGGGCGCCTACCATCGGCGTTTGCCGTTTTCTCCGGAGATGCCCATGAAGCTTCGTCACGCCCTGTTGCCGTTGTGCCTGCTTGCCGCGTTGCCCTCGCTTGCCAATGCACGCGGATTTGAAGTCCGCGACATGGTCAAGCTGGACCGAGTGTCCGCTCCGTTGCTGACCGGCAACGGAGGGCAGGTGGTATTCACCAAGCGCGTGGTCGATGCCGACCTGAAGGCCAGCAGCAGCCTGTGGATCCGTGACCTGCGCACGCGCGATCTGGCGCCGCCGCGCCCGTTCACCCCGGAAGGCTGGAACGTCAATTCCGCCTCGGTCTCCGCCGATGGCCAGACCGTGTATTTCCTCAGCGGCAAGCACGGCAGCCAGCAGCTGTACGCGATGTCCCTGGCCGGTGGCGCGCCGCGCCAACTGACCGACTTCCCGGTGGATGTGGACAGCTACCGCATCTCGCCGCAGGGCGACCGCGTGCTGTTCAGCACCGGCGTGTTCCAGGACTGCGGTTCGGACCTGGCCTGCACCAGCAAGCGGCTTGACGCCGAGAAGGCGAAGAAGACCAGCGGGCAGGTGTTCGACAGCATGTTCGTGCGTCATTGGGACACCTGGAATGATGGCCGCCGCAATACCTTGTTCGTTGCGCCGCTGCCGACCGCCGGTACGGCGCCGGTGAAGGGTGCCTCGGCGATCAGCGCCACGCTGGCAGGCGATGCGCCGTCCAAGCCGTTTGGCGGCAATGAGGATTTCGTCTGGTCGCCGGATGGCAAGACCGTCGTGGCCAGCATCCGCGTTCAGGGCAAGCAGGAGCCGTGGTCGACCAATTTCGACCTGTACCGGCTCGATGCCGCCGGCAAGAAGGCGCCGGTCAACCTGACCGCCGCCAACCCCGCGTGGGATGCCGGTCCGGTGTTCAGCGCCGACGGCAAGACCCTGTTCTACCGTGCGATGAAGCGCCCGGGCTTCGAGGCCGACCGATTCGGCCTGATGGCGCTGGATCTGGCCAGCGGCAAGACCCGTGAGATCGCCCCGCAGTGGGACCGCTCGGCCGATGGCATCACCTTGTCGGCCGATGGGCAGACCCTCTACACCACCGCGCAGGACATGGGCGAACATCCGCTGTTCGCGGTCAACATCGCCAGCGGCGAGCCGACCAAGCTGGTGGGCGAGGGCAGCATCTCGTCGTTCGATATCGCCGGTGATGCGCTGGCCTTCACCCGCAACTCGCTCAAGAGCGGCGACCAGGTGTTCACCAGCAGCACTGCTGCCGGCGCACCGCAGCGCGCGATCACCCAGAGCGCCGGCGAAATGCTCGAAGGCGTGGACTTCGGTGACTTCGAGCAGTTCTCGTTCAAGGGCTGGAACGACGAGACCGTGCACGGCTACGTGGTCAAGCCGCACAACTACGAGGAAGGCAAGCAGTACCCGGTGGCGTTCCTGATCCACGGCGGCCCGCAGGGCAGCTTCGGCAACGGCTGGAGCTATCGCTGGAATCCGCAGACCTATGCCGGCCAGGGCTACGCGGTGGTGATGATCGATTTCCACGGCTCCACCGGCTACGGCCAGGCCTTCACCGATGCGATCAGCCAGCACTGGGGCGACCGCCCGCTGGAAGACCTGCAGAAGGGCTGGGCCGCGGCGCAGCAGAAGTACCGCTTCCTCAACGGCGACAAGGCCTGTGCGCTGGGCGCCAGCTACGGCGGCTTCATGGTCAACTGGATCGCCGGCAACTGGAACGAGCCGTGGAAGTGCCTGGTGAACCACGACGGTGTGTTCGACCAGCGCGCCATGGGTTACGCCACCGAAGAATTGTGGTTCACCGAGTGGGAGCAGGGCGGCACGCCGTATGATGTCCCGCAGAACTACGAGAAGTTCAACCCGGTCAACCACGTCGCCAACTGGAAGAAGCCGATGCTGGTGGTGCAGGGCCAGCTGGACTACCGCATCCCGGTGGAGCAGGGCCTGGCCACGTTCACCGCGCTGCAGCGCCAAGGCATCGAGTCCAAGTTCCTGTACTTCCCGGACGAGAACCACTGGGTGCTCAAGCCGCACAACAGCGTGCAGTGGCATGACACCGTCAACGGCTGGCTGAAGCAGCACATCGGCCAGTAACGTTGTACGCAAGGGCACGTCCATACGGACGTGCCCTTTTTTGTTTCCGTCCTGTTGGCGGGAATCCTTCGGATCATTGGCAGACGATGCCCAGAACCGCTGACGGCGGTTTTTTGTGGACGCCTGCATGTCACGGCAAACAGGGGAGAGCACGGCGATGGTGGCAGCGGCAACGGGCGCATTGATCAGCAACGACATCATCGTGTTCGGCCTGATCGCCGCCACGCTGGGCGGCATTTTCTGGAGCTCCAGCAGCACGCTGCCGCTGCTGAAGAAGTTCTACAGTTTCGTGCCCGCGTTGCTGCTGTGTTACTTCATTCCCGGCCTGTACAACACCTTCGGCCTGATCGATGGTGAAACCACCAAGCTCTACAACCCGGTCGCGCGCGATGTGTTCCTGCCCGCTGCGCTGGTACTGCTGACCCTGTCCATCGATCTGAAAGGCATCCTCGGCCTGGGCTGGAAGATGCTGGCCATGTACGTGGCCGCGGTGCTGAGCATCATGCTCGGCGCGCTGGTGGCGTTCTGGCTGATGTCCTGGATCCATCCGCAAACGATGGCCGGTGCCACCTGGGGCGGCATGGCCGCGCTGGCGGGCAGCTGGATCGGTGGCGGCGCCAACATGCTGGCGATGAAGGAGATCTTCGAGGTCGATGCCACCACCTTCGGCCAGTTCGCGGTGGTCGATGTCGGCGTGGGCTATGTGTGGATGGCGGTACTGATCTTCTTCGCCGCGCGTGCGCCGGCGCTGGATGCGCGCTCCGGCGCCGATACCCGCGCGCTGGATGAGCTGCGTGACCGTGTGGCCACTTACCAGGCCCGGCACGCGCGCATACCCGTACTCGGCGATCTGATGGTGATGGCGGGCGTGGCGTTCGGCGCGGTAGCGCTGGCCCATGGCCTGGCCGGCCCGCTGTCGGGCTGGTTCGCCGCCAACGTCAGCTGGTCCAGCGCGGTGAGCATGGACAAGCCGTTCGTGTGGGTGGTGCTGCTGGCCACGTTCATCGGGCTGGGGCTGAGCTTCACCCGCGCCCGTGAGCTGGAAGGCGTGGGCGCCTCCAAGTGGGGCTCGATGTTCCTGTACTTCCTGATCGCCTGCATCGGCATGCAGATGGATCTGCTGGCGCTGCTGCAGAAGCCGTGGCTGTTCGCCCTGGGCGTTCTCTGGATCGGCGTGCACATCGTGCTGCTGTGGCTGGCGGCCAAGCTGCTGAAGGTGCCGTTCTTCTATTTCGCCATCGCCTCGCAGAGCAATATCGGCGGGCCGGCCTCGGCGCCGGTGCTGGCGACCGCGTTCCATCCGGCGCTGGCGCCGGTCGGGGTGCTGCTGGGCACGCTGGGCTACGCGGTGGGCACCGGTGCGGCCTACGTGGTGGGGATCACCTTGCGGGCGATGGCGGGCGCCGGATGAGGCGCTGCGGTTATCGGGCCGGGTGAAGCGGCGCGTGCGCCCCGCTTCGGCCGGTAGCCCGCGCGGATGCATTGCATGCTAGGCTGGCGCCTCATCGCCACGTTAGCCACGTGGCGTTTTTATTTCCCTTCGATCGACAGGAATGGCTGCATGCCGACCGAAATCAGCACCACTTTGATCACCAACGATATTGTCGGGCTTGGCCTGATCGCCGCCACACTGGGGCTGATCTTCCATCTGGCCAGCCGCCCTGACGGCTTCTGGCGGAAGTTCTTCACCTGGGTGCCGGCGCTGCTGCTGTGCTACTTCATTCCGGCCATCTACAACACCGCCGGGGTGATCGACGGCCACACCACCAAGCTCTACAACCCCATCGCGCGCGATGTGCTGTTGCCGGCGGCGCTGGTGCTGCTGACGCTGTCCATCGACCTGAAGGGCATCGCCCGGCTCGGCCCGAAGCTACTGATCATGTTCGTCACCGGCACCGTGGGCATCATGCTCGGCGCGCTGGTGTCCTTCCAGGCGATGAAGCTGATCCACGCGCCCACCGTGGCCGGGGACACCTGGGCCGGCATGGCCGCCTTGGCGGGCAGCTGGATCGGCGGCGGCGCCAACATGGCCGCGATGCGCGAGACCTTCAACGTCGATGCCACCACCTTCGGCCAGTTCGCCGTGGTCGATGTGGTGTGTGCCAGCATCCTGCTGATGCCGGCCCTGATCTGGCTGGCCGGTCGTGCGCAGGGCATCGACGCACGCAATGGTGCCGACACCTCGGCCATCGACGACATGAAGCGTCGTATCGCCGACTACCAGACCAGGAGCGCGCGCATTCCGACCCTGACCGATCTGATGGTCATTGTCGGCGTCGGTCTGGGCATCGTCGGGGCGGCACATGCGCTGGCGGCGCCGCTGGCGACGTGGTGTGCGGCCAACATCAGCTTTGCCAAGCAGGCCTCGCTGGACAACCAGTTCGTCTGGGTGGTGATGCTGTCCACCTTCGCCGGTCTGGCGCTGAGCTTCACCCGCGCACGCGAGCTGGAAGCGGCCGGCGCCTCCAAGGTCGGCACGCTGTTCCTGTACTTCCTGATCGCCTGCATCGGCATGCAGATGGACCTGCTCGCGTTGCTGGAGCGTCCGTGGCTGTTCCTGCTGGGTGTGATCTGGATGGGTACCCACGTGCTGCTGCTGTATGTGGTCGGCCGCCTGCTGAAAGCGCCGATGTTCTTCCTGGCCATCGGTTCGCAGGGCAATGTCGGCGCCGCAGCTTCGGCGCCGGTGGTGGCGGCGGCCTTCCATCCCAGCCTGGCGCCGGTGGGCGTGCTGCTGGGCACGGTCGGCTATGCCACCGGCACGGTGCTGGCCTACCTCACCGGGCTGATGCTCAAGTGGATGGCCGGCGCGGCCTGAGTCGGCTGCCAGCGGCAGGAAACCCGGTCAAAAAGAAGGACAGCATCTGCTGTCCTTCTTTTTGGTGCTGCCGACGTCTTGAAATCAGCCCATCGCGAGATGCCGTCGACCAGGATCAGGTTCAATGATCGAATCGGCGGGGATCAAACGCTGGTGTTGCTGGAGCTGACGGATGCTGGCCTGCATCGGCATATCCCCTGCCGCTGCCAGATCCACGTTGCTGCGCCGATGTGCCGGGTCAAGCAGGTTGCCTTGGACAGCGAATAGGCGGTCCCCGTGGATGAGCAGATGGTCGATTCTGTCCAGCCCGTCATCCGCCGAGCGCGCGGCGATACCCGCGGCGGTGTTGAGGAAGGACACGTCGTCTTTCAGGCCCAGCTTCTCCCGCTGGGGTCCAAGCTGGATGACCGCATCTTCGAACAAACGGTTCCCGACACTATTGGCCGATGCCGGGGCTTTGATTGCCTCGCCTTGTTCGGCATCGCGCAGCTGCTGCAGATCCAGCGAGTCCATCACCGAGGCGATACCATGAAGGTCATATCGATGCTTGAGCATCGCTCCGGGGACAAGGCGCTGGCCAAACGACAGCGGGGCGGGATCGGGCAGTTCGATTCGATGGCCGATAGCATCGGGCAGCGCCCATTTCAGCGGAATACTGTCTTCCTGCAGATGCGTGAGTAGCTCGTTCTTGACGCTGTAGCTGCGGATCAGCCCATCGGCTGCATATTCCCTGGCAGCAATCGGGTCCAAGCGTACACGCTCGAAGGTGTTGCTATGTACGCCTGCAGAGTTGTAAGTAACGGTGGGTGTGTTGTTGATGACGCCAGCGGCAGCAGCGAGGCCACCGCCCAAAGAGTGTCCAGTCAATAAAAGATTTTCGCCGTAAGCAGCCAAAGCTCTTTCGGTCAACTCGATTGCATTTTTGTACTGCCTTGTCTGGAATCCGACGCCCTGTCCCAGATTCTGTGGCCAGTCTTTACCTTGGTCGGTTCCGCAGAATGCCAGGACAACCTGTCCGTCAGGGCCGCGATAGAAGCCTGCATCGAAACCAGACCTGTCGTTGTGTAACAAGGAAGTGCCGATATTTTTGCTTCTAAGCTCTTGTTCACTGATTCGGGTCCATCCGGGCGGTAGAAGGACGGACTCTGGAGATTGACCTTCGCGACGGGTGCGTGCGTGAGCGTAGATATCTTGAAGTACCTGTGGCAGCTGAAGGTCAATAGATTGCGGTGTCGTACCGGCAATTGATCGGGCATCAAATTTGGTGAAAGTAGTCGATTCCATGACAAGCGCCTTCCCCGGTATCAATGCTCGATGGCAATGTTGTGCTGCTCCAGCCAGCCGCGAACATGTTCACGACCTGCCTTCCCTTTGGCGTTGAGCAGCTTTTCCGGCGTTCTAAAAAAGGAAAGTTGGAACGTATCGCCGTTATTGTTACGCAGAGTGGGATCAACACCCGCCTCCAACAGTTTGAGTACGGTGTCTGGATCCTTGGCGCCAATGTGAAGCAGGGTGTTTCCCAGGTTATCTCGACGCTTGATGTCGGCACCTGCATTGATCAAAAGATCGCGCTGGATATGCTGGTCATACATCACCGCAACGAACAGTGGCGTCCAGCCATTGGTGGGACGCGTGTAGTCGACGGGAACCTTGTGCTTGAGCAGAACCTCGAGGTACTCCGGTGGATCGACCATCGCGGCCATATGCACGACGGTTTCGTCATCCATGCCGATCAGGGAAGGATCGGCGCCGGCCTCCAGCAGCGCCTCGAGTGAAGCGGGCTTCTGGTTCCATATTGCCCATTCCAGCAGGGTCACATTGTATTGACCGCGGGCAGCCAGATCGGTGGTCGGCGCCAGTGCCTTTATCCGCGCGATATCGCCGTCAGCAATGGCATCTGCCAGCGGCTTCACGGCTGGATCGGTGAATGGGGTCTTCTGCGGGATGTCGGCTGCCACTCGTCCTTGCTCCTTTGCTTGAGACATTGTGCTTACGCATGAAGCGATATTGTTTATGCATGAAGTCGTTTTGCTTGCGCATGAAGCCACCAGCAACGAGGTGGCTATTGTTGCGAGAACACGGGTCTTTCTCTGCATTCCAGTTTCCTTTCCGGTTGCACTGCACGGGTGGCATGACCTGGGATTCCCTGGTGATGGCCGATCCTAGCACCGGGATCTGGGGTGGTCGGTCCTGCCCCTGTGATCGGCTTTGCAGATCGCGGATATGAAAGAACGGCAGGACAGCCGTTCTTCCCCGGCGAGGCCGGACGGTGACGCACAGGGATGCGCGTCATGAAAAAAGGCGGGGCCAATGGCCCCGCCTTCTATGTTCTTCAAACCGCGGACTCAGCAGCAGCGGAAGCCACTCTTGCCGCCGAAGCGGGCGTCCTGGCGTTCGCGGAAGAAGGTCTTGTAGTCCATGACCGGACGGTCGGGATGCTTCTCCTGCATGTGCCGCACATAGTTGTCATAGTCCGGCACGCCGCAGCACAGGCGCGCGGTCTGTACCAGACGCCGCCAGGTGCGGCGGAACGTCTGGTACTGGCCGACCGGGACCAGTTCGGTGCCCATTACACGTCCATCTCGTGCGGCTTGAGCGCCACGTACGGGGTTTCGCGGTCGGTGCGCACCGGCGAGCGGCGCGCCACCATGATGGTCTTGACCGAGTACACCAGCACCGCGAACACCACGAACAGGAACAGCGCGGTGAGGCCGGCGTTGATGTAGTTGTTGACCATCACCTGCTGCATCTGTCCGAAGTCCTTGGACGGCGGCAGCAGGTTGCCGGCGGCGATCGCATCACGGTACTTGTGCGCCTGGGCCACGAAGCCCACCGCCGGTTCGCTGGCGAAGATCTTGATGAAGCCGGCCGCCGTGGTGCAGATCAGCAGCCAGATCGCCGGCAGCAGCGGCACCCAGGCGTACTTCTCCTTCTTCATCTTGAACAGCACCACGGTGCACAGCAGCAGCGCCACGCCGGCCAGCATCTGGTTGGCGATACCGAACAGCGGCCACAACATGTTGATGCCGCCCAGCGGATCGGTCACACCCTGGTACAGGAAGTAGCCCCACAGCGCCACGCAGCCGCCGGTGGCGATGAAGCTGGCCACCCACGAATCGGTGCGACGCAGTGCGGGCACGAAGTTGCCCAGCAGGTCCTGCAGCATGAAGCGGCCCGAACGGGTGCCGGCATCGACCGCAGTGAGGATGAACAGTGCTTCGAACAGGATCGCGAAGTGGTACCAGAACGCCATCATGCCGTCGCCCGGCAGCACCGCATGCAGGATCTGCGCGATACCCACCGCCAGCGTCGGGGCGCCGCCGGCGCGCGAGAGGATGGTGCTTTCACCGATCTCGGCCGCGGTGGTGGTCAGCTGCTCCGGGGTGATCGCAAAGCCCCAGTTGCTCACCACCTGCGCGGCATGGACCACATCGGTGCCGATGATCGCCGCCGGGGAGTTCATCGCAAAGTAGATGCCCGGCTCGATGATCGAGGCCGCCACCATCGCCATGATCGCCACGAACGATTCCATCAGCATGCCGCCGTAGCCGATATAGGCGGCGTGGCCTTCATTGGCCAGCAGCTTGGGCGTGGTGCCCGAGCTGATCAGCGCATGGAAGCCGGAGACCGCGCCGCAGGCGATGGTGATGAACAGGAACGGGAACATGCTGCCCTTCCACACCGGGCCGGTGCCGTCGGTGAACTGTGTCAGCGCCGGCATCTTCAGTTCCGGCATCACGATCAGGATGCCGATCGCCAGGCCGACAATCGTGCCGATCTTGAGGAAGGTGGACAGGTAGTCGCGCGGGGCCAGCAGCAGCCACACCGGCAGCACCGCGGCCACGAAGCCGTAGCCGATCAGCATCCAGGTGATCTGCACGCCGGTGAAGGTGAACATCGGGCCCATCACCGGATCGGCGGCGACCTTGCCGCCGTACCAGATCGCGGCCAGCAGCAGCGCCAGGCCGACCACCGAGATCTCGCCGATCTTGCCGGGGCGGATGTAGCGCATGTAGATGCCCATCAGGATCGCGATCGGCATCGTCGCGATCACCGTGAACATGCCCCACGGGCTGCCTTCCAGTGCTTTCACCACGATCATCGCCAGCACCGCCAGGATGATGATCATGATCATGAAGACGCCGAACAGCGCGATGGTGCCCGGCACCGGGCCCATCTCCTCGCGTACCAGGTCGCCCAGCGAACGGCCGTTGCGGCGCGTGGAGATCATCAGGATCATGAAATCCTGCACCGCGCCGGCCAGCACCACGCCGGCAATCAGCCACAGCGTGCCGGGCAGGTAGCCCATCTGCGCGGCCAGCACCGGGCCGACCAGCGGGCCGGCGCCGGCAATGGCGGCGAAGTGGTGGCCGAACAGCACATGCTTGTTGGTCGGCACGTAGTCCAAGCCATCGTTGTTCAGAACCGCCGGGGTGGCGCGGGTGGGATCAACGCCGATGACCTTCCGGGCGACGAACAGGCCGTAGTAGCGGAACGCGACCAGGTACAGCGAAACCGCCGCCACCACGATCCACAACGCGTTGATGTGTTCGCCGCGGCGTAGCGCCACCACGCCCAGACAGAATGCGCCGATCAGGGACAGCAGCGCCCAGCCGGCTTTGGAGAAACCTTTCATCGAGTCGCCTCGCAGGAGATTGGCTCAAGGTTCTACCCATGGACGGCGGGGGTCAACGGATATGGCGGTGGCGGGACCCCAGACTTTGGTCTTACGGTGAAACCCCTGACAAACCTGACTGCGGGTTGCGTGGCGTGTCGCTTGCACCAGCACTGGAACAATCGGTTGCGAGGGCGGTGCTTGGTCCTGCCGTGGGCAGCCTCCATTGTCTGGATATATTTCAAGGAGCCTGATCATGACTGGTGACACCGCGGCCCGCGTGGTCCGCAACCTGCGGGGCATGCCCACCTCCGATGGTGCCGGCGTGCGTCTGACCCGGGTGATCGGCACGCCGGCGCTGCCGGAGCTGGATCCGTTCCTGATGCTGGACGAATTCGGCACCGACAAGCCGGAGGATTATCTGGCCGGTTTTCCCGACCATCCGCACCGCGGCTTTGAAACCGTCACCTACATGCTCGACGGCCGCATGCGGCACCGCGACAACCACGGCAACGAGGGCCTGCTGACCCCGGGCAGCGTGCAGTGGATGACCGCCGGGCGCGGGCTGGTGCATTCGGAGATGCCCGAGCAGGAGTCCGGGCGCATGCGCGGTTTCCAGCTGTGGGTGAACCTGCCGGCGCGCGAGAAGATGACCGATCCGCGCTACCAGGAGTTCGCCGCCGAGCGCATTCCGCAGGTCCAGCCGGCCCAGGGCGTGAGTATCAAAGTCATCGCCGGCAGCGTCGGCGGTGTCAGCGGCCCGATCGTGCAGCCGGCGACCGATCCGCTGTATCTGGATATCACCCTGGCGCCCGGCAGCTCGTGGCAGTACACGCTGCCGGCCGGCCACAATGCGTTCGCCTATGTGTTCGAAGGCGGCGTGACGGTGGGCGAGGGCGCAAATGCACGCGTGCTGGCGCAGAGCGAGCTGGCCGTACTCGGCGGTGGTTCCCAGCTGCAGTTGCAGGCCGGCCCACAGGAAGCGCGCCTGATCCTGGTCGCCGGGCGCCCGCTGGGCGAACCGGTGGCGCGTCACGGCCCGTTCGTGATGAACACCCGGCAGGAACTGATGCAGGCCTTCGTGGATTACCAGGAAGGCCGCTTCTGACCGATGCGCCGTCCGCGCCGCAGGAGCGCGGACGGGCCGCGCGGGGCGTCAGTTGCCGCTGCCGGCCAGCGCCGGGGAGTTGAGGTTCAGGGCCTGGGTCAGCGTCTGCAGGCTGGCCAGCTCGCCGCCGTCGGCCGCTTCGATCCAGATCTGGGCATAGCGCTTCTTGTCCAGCTTGACCACGGTGATACGGCGCGACTCCAGCCCCGGCAGGTCGCGGCCGCCCATATCCATCTTGTACCAGTGCAGCGCCTCGCCGCCGAAGGTGCCTTTTTCCGCGCGCAGCGCCCGGGTCAGGGCGATGCCCGGATCACGCGCGGTGAGCATCATGTTGAGCACGGTACGGCCATCGGGGGTGGTGGCCTTGCAGACGATGAAGTCGCTCTGGGCCTGCTGTTCCCAGTGCAGGCCGCTGTCGGCCGGCAGCAGCGGGCACTGGGCGGTCTGCTGGGCCGAGGCGGTGGCAGCGGCGGCAAGCAACAGGGCGGCACAAACGGTACGGACAGTCTTCACTTCGCTTTCCCCATGAAACACCGCCCGCTACCGGCGCGATGGATGTTGTGTGGATCGTTGAAGGCGGTTGCGCGGCTGGTGGCCAGTTCCCTCGCGCCCGTTGCGCGCATCCCCATGCGCGCCAGCCGAGGTCCGACGGTATTACACAACCGCCGTCACTTGCAAAGCATGTTTCAGATCACACAAAAAAGCGGCCCCGCCGGGGGCCGCTTCTGTCACGTGCTACCGGCAACGGCCTAGTTGTCGCTGCCGATCCACTTGTAGGCGATGCCGCCGATCATCGCGCCCAGGATCGGCGCCACCCAGAACAGCCACAGCTGGCTGATCTGCCCGGGGCCGGCAAACACCGCCACCGCGGTGGAGCGGGCCGGGTTGACCGAGGTGTTGGTGACGGGAATGGAGATCAGGTGGATCAGCGTCAGCGCCAGACCGATGGCGATCGGCGCGAAGCCGGCCGGCGCCTTGCCGTGGGTGGCACCCATGATCACCACCAGGAAGAATGCGGTCATCACCACCTCGCACAGGAACGCGGCCGCGACGCTGTAGCCGCCCGGCGACAGTGCGCCGTAGCCGTTGCTGGCGAAGGCACCGGCCTGGCTGCCGTCGATGGCGAAACCGGCATTGCCCTGGGCGATCTGCAACAGGATGAATGCCGCGGCCACGCCGCCCAGCACCTGCGCCACGATGTACGGCAGCAGGTCTTTGCCGGAGAAGCGGCCGCCGGCCCACAGGCCCACGCTCACCGCCGGGTTGAAGTGGGCACCGGAGATGTGGCCGAAGGCATAGGCGCCGGTCAGCACGGTCAGGCCGAAGGCCAGCGCCACCCCGTGGAAACCGATCCCCAGCGGATTGCCGTCGCCACCGAAATTGGCCGCCAGCACCGCGCTGCCGCAGCCGCCCAGCACCAGCCAGAACGTGCCGAGAAACTCGGCCGCCAGTCGCTTGCTCATATCCATGCGTGTTTCCCCTCGATTCCCCGGAGCGGGTGGTGGAAACATAAGCCAGCGGCGTGCGGGCGGCGTATTGAAAGCGTTAAGGCCGCGGCGGCTTAGGCCGGCAGCGGAATGAACTCCTTGTCATCGCCCGGAATCGTGCCGAAGCGGCCGGCCTGCCAGTCGTCCTTGGCCTGCTCGATGCGCTCCTTGGAGCTGGAGACGAAGTTCCACCACAGGTGGCGCGGACCATCCAGCGGCTCGCCACCCATCAGCATCGCCTTGACCGGGGTTCTGGCGCGCAGGCGCCCGCGCGCGCCGGCCTCGGGAAGCACCAGGTGCATGGCCGGCACATCCACCCCGTCCAGCTGCGCCTCGCCTTCCAGAATGTAGAGCGCACGCTCCACGTGGCTGGCGTCCAGGTCGATCTCCGCGCCCGGGTCCAGATCGATGGCCACATTCAAGGTGTCGGCAAACACCTGCACCGGCGATTCCTCGCCATAGGCGCGGCCGGCGATCACCCGCAGCAGCGCACCGTTCCGGCGCTGCTGCGGCAGCTGGCCGGCGCTGAAGTGGTGGAACGCCGGGACGGATTCCTCGTGCGACTTCGGCAGCGCGATCCAGGTCTGCATGCCGTGCAGCGGGTGGTCGTGGCCACGCTCGGCCGGCGGGGTGCGCTCGGAATGGGCGATGCCACGGCCTGCGGTCATCCAGTTCACATCACCCGGGCGGATGATCTGCTCCGAACCCAGCGTGTCGCGGTGGCCGATCTGCCCGGACCACAGGAACGTCACCGTGGCCAGGCCAATATGCGGATGCGGGCGCACGTCGATGCCCTGGCCGGGGGCGAACACCGCCGGGCCCATGTGGTCGACGAACACGAACGGCCCCACGCTGCGCGCCTGCAGGGTGGGCACCGCACGCCGCACCTGGAAACCGCCCAGGTCGTGCACGCGCGGATTGAGGATCGTGGTCATGGAAAACTCCCGGTTGCGTTGGGCCGCAGGATTGCACGGGGGCGGAGCGCTGTCCGTACCGGCCCGGAAACGGATTGTTGCGACAGGCCTCGCTCACCCTCGGCCTCACCCGGCCGGGGCGCGGCCATCGCGGCGCGAGGCCAGTCGGTCGGCCAGCCGGGTCGGCTCGGGCAGGCGGTAGCGCCCCAGGCAGGCCAGCACCAGCGAAAGACTCGTCGGGACCGACACCCGGTGGCCGGGCGAGACAAACAGGGAGTTGCAACGCGGCTTGCTGCGCAGCACCCAGCCGACCTGACGGTCCTTGTGCCACAGCGGGGTGTGATCGCCCCGCAGCGGGCCGGGTTCGTCGTAGTCGCCGACCAGCCGGCTTTTGGCCACGCCGATGCAGGGCAGCCCGCTAAGCACGCCCAGGTGCGCGGCGATGCCCAGGCCACGCGGGTGGGCGATGCCATGGCCATCCACCAGTACCAGCGCCGGAGCGGTACTCAACTGCTGCAGCGCCTGCCACGCCGCCGGCAGCTCGCGGAAGCTCAGCAGGCCGGGAATATAGGGCAGGGCGGTGGGCAGGCGCGCCACACGCGACTCCAGTGTCTGCAGGGTGTCGCCCTCCAGCAGCACCGCCGCCGATCGGGTGGTGCGGCCGGCGTCCTCGAAGCCGGTATCCACCCCGGCCAGCCGTGCGGGCAGGGCGGTGAGTACATCCTCCAGCGACACCTGCGCGGCAAGGCGGCTCTGCAGGGCCCGCAGCGCACGCAGATCTTCCGGGGTCGGCCGCTCGGGCAGCGGGGGCAAGGCGGTGTCGAGCATGCCGGCAGCATGGCACGGCCCCGATCAAGGCGGCGTGGCGTGCGCGGCCACTCCGCGTGAAGCGGCTACAATCCAGCGCCTACCCCACCTCCGGAGACCTCTGCTGTGACCCGTAAACTCGTGCTGTTGCGCCATGGCCAAAGCCAGTGGAACCTCGACAACCGTTTCACCGGCTGGGTCGATGTCGATCTCACCGAGCAGGGCCGCCAGGAGGCCGCCACCGCCGGCCGCTTGATGAAGGAAGAAGGGCTGCAGTTCGATGTCGCCCACACCTCCGTGCTCAAGCGTGCCATCCACACCCTGCAGGGCGCGCTGGCCGAGATGGGCCAGGACTGGCTGCCGGTTGCCAAATCCTGGCGTCTGAACGAGCGTCATTACGGTGGCCTGCAGGGCCTGGACAAGGCCGAGACCGCCGCCAAGCACGGCGAGGACCAGGTCAAGGTGTGGCGCCGTTCCTATGACATCCCGCCGCCGCCCATGGACCTGGCCGATCCGGGCCATCCCAGCCACGACCGCCGCTACGCCGGCCTGGACCGCAACGCGCTGCCGGCCACCGAATCGCTGGCCACCACGCTCGATCGCGTGCTGCCGTACTGGTTTGATGCCATTGCCCCGCAGCTCAAGGACGGCAAGACCGTGCTGGTCACCGCCCACGGCAACTCGCTGCGCGCGCTGTACAAGTACCTCAACAACGTGAGCAAGGAAGAAATCCTCGAGCTCAACATCCCTACCGGCATTCCGCTGCTGTTCGAGCTGGATGACGACCTGGCGGTGCAGTCGTTCCGTTACCTGGGCGATCCGGAAGCGGCCAAAAAGGCTGCCGAGGCCGTGGCCAACCAGGCCAAGGCCCGGTAAGTAACACGTCCTGCAATCCCCTCACGACACCCGGCCGATGCCGGGTGTCGTCGTTTACGGCAGCGCCGCCCCGGCGCGGCCTTCCGGTGTGCCGGGGCGCGCCGCGTTTGCACCCCCAAGCGGGGGCCGTCGCGTGGCACCGGTCGGCGCTGGCCGGTGCCGTGGCAGCGGCGCCCCCGTGCGGCTTTCCGGTAGACCGGCGCGCGGCGGCGTTGCACCAAAAAGGGGCATCGATGGCACTTGAAACGGCATCGATGCCGCTTTTTTCGCCATCGATGCCACTTTGACCGGCAACGTTGCCCCTTTTTGGGGCATCACTGCCGCTTTTTTCGGCACGCTTGCCCCTTTTTGGGGCATCGATGCCACTTTTTCCGGCAACGTTGCCCCTTTTTGGGGCAACGATGGCACTTGAAGTGGCAACGATGCCGCTTTTTTCGGCATCGATGAGACTTCTGTCTCAAAAGCAGGCGTTTCCGGGCTGCCCGTAGCCGCCCACAGCGGCGCGAACGGCTCCGGTTCCCCGTGCCGGACCCCACAACCGCTTGGAGCAGGCCCCAAAAGATCGCCCCGAAGGGCGGCGGGTTACTGCAAACGGCGCAGGCCGGCGCCACGTTGGCCTGGAAAACCGGCTGCCGGACCGGGCAAAACGACCCGGCCGGCTCAATCAGGCCACATACCGGCAGCGGCGTTACACCGGAGCATCGGGGGTCTAATCGATATGGCGACTTTCCTGCGGCATAACACCGGCCGCAGGCACCGGCCGGCCGTCCGGGGAAATAACGCAACCCCTTGAGCCGGCGCCGGATTTCCCCGGTTCACATCGTCGCAACCTGCGGCCATACTCCGCGCTACACCCCACTTTCGGGGTCTACTTAGAGTTAGGCGGCACAGCAAGCATCCATGAGCCTTAAAGACCATTCCTATCTCTTAATCCTCTTTGTGCCTTGTGCACTAGGTGCTGGTGGCTGGTACTTCACGGGCGAATGGTGGCCATTGATTCTTACTGTTCCAACGCTGCTCTTTGCGCTAGTCAGCGTAGATTTTTGGCTCGCAATGCGCTCAAAGTTTTACGCCAAGTGGACACGGAGCATAGGAAGCTTCATCGGCGAGGTTGCACCTGTTGTCGGCGGCTGCCTATTCTTGCTTGTCCTTGCTGGAGGCATGCTCAAGTCGTGCACTTCAAGCTCAGATCACTGTGGCGCGCAAGAGGCTAAGTATTTTGGGTGCGACTGAGTTGCACCAGCCCGAGTATCAAAGGTTGGTGCCTAACAATTCATTCAAGCCGATACCGCTTCGCGGCACGGCTTAATTCTGGCGTTAGGCCTTGCGAGCAAAGGGGATCGCAACGTGAAGAATCTAATCGTCCTAGCTATCCTCGCCGCCCTCGGTTGGTATGGGTACGGCAAGTACAAGGCCATAAGCACCGCAGAAGCAGCCATTGCTACGTCGCCCCCTGCGGCCGCTGTAGCACCGTCAAATGCTGCCCCAGTCGCAGCGAGGTTCAGTTGTGACGGAAGGACCCACTGCTCCCAGATGCGTTCTTGTGCCGAGGCCACTTACTTCGTACAGCATTGCCCCAACACCAAAATGGACGGCGACAATGACGGTGTGCCTTGCGAGAAGCAGTGGTGTCAGTAAGCGGCGCAAGGCCTAACAATTCATTCAAGCCGACGCCGCTTCGCGGCGCGGCTTAATTCCGGTGTTAGGCCGCGAGAGAAAGATGTTCTTAGACCTACCAACGGCCCTTACCAAAAACCTTGCCGATGCAGAGGCCGAGGTTATGTCTTGGTCCGCAGAGGCCCAGGAGCTAGTGCTCCGTATTCGCAAAGAGATCGGCTCGGAACATGGCTTACTTCGTTTCTACGGTGTCAGCCGCGTCGACCTCGCACCGCGGCTGACACTTGCAGGCCTCACGGTCAGCAATTCCACCGCCGGCGGGCTCGTGGCTGAGCCCGGAGAGACGGTATTTCACATCCATGAGGCGTGGGGCGCAAACTATTACGTGGTCGCGGACTCGCTCGCCTATGCAGTCGCGGCCTAACAATTCATTCAAGCCGACGCCGCTACGCGGCGCGGCTTAATTCCAGAGTTAGGCGACACGTGGAGATCCAATGAAGCCCATCTTGCTCGCGTTAGCATTCATCTGCGTCGCCAGTTTCAAGTTCTTCGCTGTCATGTCGGAGAGCGAGTTCGTTCCAGGGGCAATCATGTTCACCGCAATGTTTGGAGCACCACAGCTGATCTGGCTATGGTTCCTGCGCACACGCCCACTGAGCGATGGCCAGATCAGATCCGCAGCCTTTACGCTCACTGCCTTCCTCTTTACTTCCGTCCTGTTTGGGTCTTTTCCTGGCGTTTCGCGGCCATCCTGGGGTGGCGAGGGTCACTTTGAGGTTCCGGCTGCACTCCTCGTCGAGGGTTTCATCAGCGTTCTCGGAATTCTTTTATTCGTTGCGGGCGGGAAGCGGAAGAATGAGAGTGTCGCCTAACAATTCATTCAAGCCGATGCCGCTTCGCGGCACGGCTTAATTCTGGTGTTAGACAATGGCCGATAGACACTCAAGCTGCGCCACATGCGGAGAGCATATTGGCTTTTTAGGATTCATCTTAGCCTCAATTGGGAGCTTAAAAAGCTGGAGCGTACATTGCCCAAACTGCAAAGCTCGCAATCATATCCATCTATTAGCCTTTGCCATAATCTCCCCAATCGCAGCCCTGACCGCCACCGTCGCCGGCATAATGATCACCAATGGAGGAGACCCTGTATGGCTATCCATTGGCATTTCCGTATTTATTACACACCCTCTCATCCTTAGCACTCTTATATACTCATGGCTGCACATTGGATCGTTCCGCTCAACCATTGTCTAACAATTCATTCAAGCCGACGTTGCTATCGCAACTCGGCTTAATTCAGGCGTTAGGCCTCAGGAACCGGCAATGAAGGCCCTTCTTTTTCTCGGCTCCCGCCGTGTGTCATCCCCGCCTCAGCCCCCTCGACTCGGCGAACGCGTCGCTGCCTTCTTGGCGATGCATCTACGCGAGCGTTTTGAAACACAAGTGGTGGATCCGCTCGCCTACCCGGTATCGGAAGTGTTCAAGCCTGCCTTCGCTTACAACCGGGGAGCCAAGCCCCAACCGTTAGCCCGCCTCGAGGACCTTATTCGGGAGTCGGATGCCTACGTCATGCTGAGCCCCGAGTACAACCACTCAATGAGCCCGGCGCTTGCAGACCTGCTCAATCACTTCCCAAGCTCGGCGTTTTCATTCAAGCCAAGCCTCATCGCCACTTACTCCAGCGGCCAGTGGGGCGGCACCCGCGCGGCGGTGAACATGCGCTCCTTCCTAGCGGAACTGGGCTGTCTGCCCGTATCGGCCATGGTGCACTTCCCCAGCGCAGACCAGGTTTTCGCCCAGAACGGCGAGCTGTTGGAAGGGCAGGATCCCGCCAGATGGGAGCGGTATGCCGGCCGGGGGGTTGAACAGCTCTATTGGTGGGCGGCTGCCGCGTCTCATCAGCGGCAGGCGATTGATCCATTTGGGCTGTCGCCGGCCTTCTCGCGCACCCCCGCGGAGCGGAATGCGCCAGAGGCCTAACAATTCGTCCAAGCCGACGCCGCTTCTCGGCGCGGCTTAACTCAGATGTTAGTCGTCAATAAAAATGGCCGCAATTTGTGCAAAATGCAAAAAGCCTCTCTCAGTTACCGTCTGGGATCTTCTGCCTTACGGCATTTTCGACCAGGTTGAGATAAGGTGCTTAATCTGTGGAATTAAAAATCGCCTTCCGCGGCCACTCACAGTCATTGCCGTGCCAATCGCTGCACTTACTGCACTGACACTATCTGTTGCAACCATTCCAAACAATGCATCCACATCTCTTCGGTCAATTGTAATTTTTATTGCAGCCTTAAGCATCGCGTACGCCCTAATAGTAAACGTCATTCTCCGGCTTTATATATTACTCACTAATCGCCCGTTCATCGTGCCACCGCGTGACGGCTAACAATTAATTCAAACCGACGTTGCTGCCGCAACGCCAGTAACGGGGTCGGGTTGAGTTCTGTGGGATGTAAAAGTGAACCCGATCCCGTTCTTGCTCCTCTGTTGTTGTACCGATATCCCGTTCGCCAGTTCATCAGACATCAGGTGCCATTTGACATGACAGCGACAAACGCATCTTCTGGGCCCGGTTTTGCAGTTCTGTACCGCTGGCGGCTTCACTCCGGTTCGGAAAGTGCTTTCATCGAAGCGTGGTCCAAGGTGTCCGGGTTACTGCGCTCGGAGCGCGGTTCGCTTGGTTCCCGGTTGCATCGGGGGGCCGATGGCCTCTGGTACAGCTACGCCCAGTGGCCCAGCGCGGAAGCGCGTGATGTGGCGTTCGCATTGGGGTCCGTTGATCCCGTGGCCAGTGCGCAGATGGCAAAGGCTGTTTCGGAGCGTTTTCCGGAGATCGTTCTCGACCCGGTCGCCGACTTCATGCTGCCAATGGGCGCGGATGGTTCCTGAGGATGGGTTCCACTCGATGTCGCGTCACCACCCCGGTTTGATTCCCCCATAACCGTTCTATGGAAACCTTCAAGTAGCGGGGGCAGGTTGAGTTCCATGGCATGTAAAAGGGAACCTGGCCCGCTCGTTTAGAGGTAGGGGATTTGGGATAGATGATGCTTCCAACTTTGGTTCTAGCCGGTATCAACCCGTGGTCGGCACCGCATCCGGCAGTGATGAGTGCGCGTGAACGGTCTTCAATACCGTCTTACCAGGTACTGTGTTCACAGGCACTCTCCGGCGTTCATCGAAGAACGCCTGACAATTCGTCCAAGCCGACGCCGCGTCGCGGTACGGCTTAATCCAGGTGTTAGCTGTCCGAGCACGTTCATCCGCGACTTGGGAGTAGATATGAATGCACCACCGAAGTGGTTGAAGCCTGTAGCGGTGCTTGCCTTGCTTTGGAATCTTCTCGGCCTGGCTGCCTTCGGCCTGGACCTGAGTCTGTCCGCTGCTGATATCGCAAAGCTGCCAGCGGCGCAGCAAGAACTCTATGCCTCTCGCCCGCTCTGGGCCGTAGCAGCCACGGCACTGGCTGTAATCGCCGGGACTTTAGGCTCGGTTGGGCTGCTGCTTCGTAAGCACTGGGCGTTTCCTGTATTTGTTGCCTCGCTGCTTGGGATCCTGCTGCAGGATCTCAACTTGTTCGTCCTTACGGACGGCGCGCGGCTGGGCGGCCCGGCGGTGATGGCAATGCAGGGCGTAGTGCTGGCGGTTGGAATCGCCTTGGTCCTGTTGAGTCAGAAAGGCGCCAAAGCCAGCTGGCTGGCATAGTCGCGGTCAGCTGAAAATTCATCCCAGCCGACGCCGTTTTGCGGCGTGGTTTAACGCAGGTGTCAGGCCTCATGTTCAAGAGAATCGCGCTCATTGCCATTGTGTTGCTACTGGCCCTGGCCTAAGGCTACTTCATCTATGCCGTACAACACGGCGCTGCTGATGCATTCACGGGAGCCTGGAGCAGCTTCAACGTCACTCAATCAGGCTATTCGCAGTTCGTATTTCGCACTATCAAATGGTGGTGGGCCTTGCCTGGACTCTGCCTGCTTGTTGTCGGCCTTGCCACATGGAGGCCTACCGCTCGTCATGTCGGCTTTGCATTGGCTTTCAGCTTCATCGGTACTGTTGCTTTGTACTGGTCTGCATACGCACCCTCGCTGTTCATCCGCGTATAAGGCCTAACCGTTCATTCAAGCCGACGCCGCTGCGTAATGCGGATTAACTCCGGCGCCAGCCGGATTTGGAGGATTCGTGCAAAAGGATGACTACTGGTTTCCCGCAAAAAAATACGGCTGGGGTTGGGGGTTCCCCGTCAAATGGCAAGGTTGGCTGGTTCTTTGTGCCGCAGTTGCACTTCTCGTTGCAGCTTTTTTCTTGTTTCCTCCGGCCAGCAATATCGTTGGCTTCATGTGCATGACATGGACTGTCCTTCTCGTGCTTGTTTTCATCTGCTGGCTTAAGGGCGAGAAGCCACGATGGCGCTGGGGCTAGTACAGGCCAGCTGACAGTTCATTCCATTAATTCAATGCGATGCCCTGAACGGTGCGGCTTGACTCAGGCGTCAGGTGGCAGGAGAGCCATGAAAATTTTGACTTCAGCAATGCTTGTTGGCGGCGTGGCTGGTGGACTGGGGGTCTTGCTGCTGGGCCTGCTCATGCCGCGCAAGTCATGCCCCAAATGCGATGCGGTGCTGCCGCGCTTTCGCAAACCCGCGAATGGTCGCGAGGCAATGCTTGGAGGTTGGTCCTGCGCGTCTTGCAATGCAAAGATTGGCCGCAATGGCAAGTTGATTCAGGACTAGCGAAACGTCCGGCGTGCCGGAGAATGTGTTCAAGCCGAAACTTCATCGCCACGTCAACACCATGGCAGAACGAGCTGGCCATGTTGCCGGCCACGCGCTGCCCGCCGGCGTGACGTGGGTGTTAGGGTTGACGGGCAGCAATCCCACAACCTGGAGGTGCACGATGAAAACTGTAGCCGTATTCCTGTTTCTGACCAGCGTTTCGCTGGGGGCATCGGCTGGCATACCAGAGCGCGTTCAGTTCACTGGCACTCTGCAGTTTGATGATTCTGCGCCGGTTACCCTTGATTTGCAGTTGCCATCCAGACAGGCCGCCAGGCTTCGCCTTTCCGATGGTTTCACACTTGAGCTTGCGACGCCGGGCAACGCTGTCAGCGTTGATAATGCACTGATCAGACTCATCGCCCCCTCAGGCGAGATCATGCATACCGCGGCGATTCCGGACTCCGGCCTTGCCAGCACTTCATTTGCTTATAGGGTTTGCGCGGGAGAGGTTACATACCTCAGTCCGGCACCGGCAGTCGTGCCAGCATGCGGGAAGTGAGCCCTGGCAGTTCATTCGAGCCGACGCCATTTCGCGGGTCGGCTTGACTCCGCCACTGTCCTGCAGAGTCTGCGGCTCCGGCCTTCGCAAAACTTCATTCCGCAGTTATCACGTTAGCGGGCATCGAGGATGGCTGGAAATTTGCGTGTGAATGCCATCTGCGCGACCTTGCCCGGCGTTCCTCGCATGCGTGGAACGTTGCCGTTGGTGGCCCTAGCCAGGCGCCAGCCATCTTCACGAACGGGGCCGCGATGTGGCGCCGTTTACCGATAGCCACGTGTGCGTGCGGCTCACCACTGACGCGTAGGCTTGGGCCAACTTCCGTGCCCTCGGCGCGCTCTCGATACTGCCTTCCTTGGCTGCCGCCCCCGGATGCGTGGCCGGTGTGCCGATGGCCGGCACCGACCGGGATCGCGGGGGGATGTGGTGGCTGGCGCACACGGTGTGCGGAAAACAGAAGGCCCGGCAGTGCCGGGCCTTCTGTATGTCACTGCGGCGACGGCCATCGCGGCGCGGTGACCGGGTGTCAGACTTCTTCCAGTGCGCCGGCCTGGATGATCCGGGTGAATTCGTGGAACACGTCCGGGTCGATCAGCCGGCCCTGTTCCTCGGTGAGGATGCCCATGGCGCGCGAATGCGGCATGGGGCCGCGATAGGGACGGGCCGAGGTCATCGCATCGTAGCCGTCGGCGATGGTGAGGATGCGCGCTTCCAGCGGGATATCGCCGCCTTTCAGGCCGTCCGGGTAGCCACTGCCATCGAAGGCCTCGTGGTGGTGGCGGATCAGGCGGGCTACGTGGTCCGCATCCTCGCGCCCGGTGGCGCGGAACAGGCGCGCGCCGCGTTCAGGATGGGTGCGCATCGCCCGGCATTTTTCCTCGTCCAGACGGCCCGGATGCAGCAGCACGTCATCGCGGATGCCAATTTTGCCGACATCGTGGAAACGAGCGGCCAGCACCAGGTGGCCTAGGCGGTCCTCGGACAGGTCACAGCGCTTGCCCAGCGCCAAGGCCAGCTGCGAAACCCGGTCACAATGGATATCGGTGTAGCTGTCGCGCTGATCCAGCGCGGCGGCCAGCACCTCGATGGCGCATGAGTTGTCTTCCGGAGGGATGGAAAGTCCCACGGGTGAGGAAATAGATGGCATCAGTACGGAGCCGGGGGGGGACGGCCGCGTGCGTAAGAGTGGGGGCGCCTATTGTCGGTACGCCCGCCTTTTCACGCAATCTTCATCGGTTGTCTTAATCAGGGCTTTCACGGCCGCAGAGTGGTCAGCAGGGCGCGTGCGGCGTTGAAACGGTCGGCACTTTCCGGCAGCGGATGCCTGATGCGCAATCTGTCCGGGCCCTCCATCTGGTACAGCTTGGGCTGCTTCTGGATCAGCTGGATCACCGCCATCGGATCGATCTCGGGCTTGGCTTCGAACACGATACGGCCACCGTTCTGGCCCAGTTCCAGCTTGCGGATGCCCAGTGCGTTGGCCTGCAGCTTGAGTTCGGCAATGGCGAACAGGTGTTTGACCGGGTCCGGCAGCAGCCCGAAGCGGTCGATCATCTCCACCTGCAGCTCGCGCAGCGCCGCGCTGTCGCGGGCGCTGGAAATGCGCTTGTACAGGGTCAGGCGGGTATGCACGTCGGGCAGGTAGTCTTCCGGGATCAGCGCCGGCACATGCAGCTCCACCTCGGCGCCGCGGACTTCTTCGCCGGCATCCAGGTCGGGCAGCTTGCCGGCCTTGATCGACCGTACCGCGCGCTCCAGCAGCTCGGTATAGAGGCTGAAACCGACCTCGGCCATCTGCCCGCTCTGGTCCTCGCCGAGCAGCTCGCCGGCGCCGCGGATTTCAAGATCGTGCGTGGCCAGGGTGAAACCGGCGCCCAGTTCATCCATCGAGGCGATCGCTTCCAGCCGCTTGTGCGCATCGGCGCTGATCGCCCGCTTGTCCGGCGGCACTACCAGGTAGGCGTAGGCGCGATGGTGCGAGCGGCCGACACGGCCGCGCAACTGGTGCAGCTGGGCCAGGCCGAACTTGTCGGCACGGTTGATGATGATGGTGTTGGCATTGGGAATATCGATGCCCGATTCGATGATGGTGCTGGCCAGCAGCACGTTGAAGCGCTGCTTCTGGAAATCCAGCATCACCTTTTCCAGCTCGCGCTCGGGCATCTGGCCGTGGGCGACGCCGATGCGCGCCTCTGGCACCAGCTCGGACAGCTCGCGCTGCATCCGGCCCATGCTTTCCACATCGTTGTGCAGGAAGTACAGCTGGCCGCCGCGCGCGAGCTCGCGCTGGAACGCCTCGCGCAGCTGCGCGTTGTCCCAGGCGGTGATGAAGGTCTTGACCGCCAGCCGGTTCGGCGGCGGGGTGGCGATGATCGACAGGTCGCGCAGCCCGGCCATGGCCATGTTGAGCGTGCGCGGAATCGGCGTGGCGGTGAGCGTGAGCAGGTGCACGTTGGCGCGCATGGCCTTCAGCGCTTCCTTCTGGCGCACGCCAAAGCGCTGCTCTTCATCGACGATGACCAGCCCCAGATCCTTGAACTTCACATCCGGCTGCAGCAGCCGGTGGGTGCCGATGATCACATCGATGGTGCCCTCGGCGACCTTGTCCAGCTCGGCCTTGATCTCCTTGGTGCTCTTGAAGCGCGAGAGCACTTCCACACGCAGTGGGTAATCGGCAAAGCGGTCGCGGAAGTTGCGGTAGTGCTGTTCGGCCAGCAGCGTGGTCGGCACCAGCACCGCCACCTGCTTGCCGCCACTGGCCGCGGCGAAGGCCGCGCGCAAGGCAACTTCGGTCTTGCCGAAGCCGACATCGCCACAGACCACGCGGTCCATCGGCTGGGCCGATTGCAGGTCGCGCAGGGTCGCATCGATCGCGGCCTGCTGGTCGGCGGTTTCCTCGAACGGGAAGCCGGCGGCGAACGGTTCGTACATCGCGCGGTCGATATCCAGCGCCAGCCCGGCGCGCGCCTGGCGGCGGGCCTGGATTTCCAGCAGCTCGGCAGCGACGTCGCGCACCTTCTCGGCGGCCTTGCGCTTGGCCTTGGCCCACTGCTCGCCCCCGAGCGAATGCAGTGGCGCGGTTTCCGGCGAGGCGCCGGAGTAGCGGCTGATCAGGTGCAGCTGCGCGACCGGCACGTACAGGCGGTCGCCCTTGGCGTACTCGATGTCGAGGAATTCGCCGGGCATGCCGCCGACATCCATCGCGATCAGGCCGCGGTAGCGGCCCACGCCGTGGTCCTCGTGGACGATGGGAGCGCCTTCGCTGAGCTCGCCCAGGTCGCGGATGATCGCCTCGGGCTCGCGTCCGGCGCGGCGGGTGCGGCGCGGCTGGCCGGCGCGTTCGGGGAACAGCTGACGTTCGGTCAGTACCGCCAGCGGTGGCTCGCTGAGTGCGAAGCCGTCATCCAGCGGGGCGACGGTGATCGCAAAGCGCGGTGCGGCAGCGTCAGCGAGGAACCCCGGCAGACCGGGAACCACCGGCGGGCGCAGATCGGCGGCCTGCAGCACTTCCAGCAGCGCCTCGCGGCGGCCCGGCGAATCGGCGGCGATCAGCACCCGGCCCGGGTAGTTGTCCAGGAACGACTTCAGCGCCTGTCCAGCCGGTGCATCCTTGGCGGCGACCGGCAGCGGCGGCAGCGGCTGGTCGCCCAGCGCCTGCGCCTCGGCGATGCGCGGATGGTCGGCCGGCCACACTTCCACGCGCGGCAGCTTGTTGAACTGCTCGCGCAGGCTGTCCGGACTCTGGTAGATCTCTTCCGGCGGCAGCAGCGGCCGCTCGATATCGTGGCGGCGCTGTTCGTAGCGGCTGAGGGTCTGGGTCCAGAACGCATCGGCGGCCTCGGCCACCCCGGTGCCCAGCACCGTCATGAAGCCTTCGGGCAGGTAGTCGAACAGCGTGGCGGTCTTGTCGAAGAACAGTGGCAGCAGGTATTCGACGCCCGAGGGCAGGACCCCGGCCTTGAGATCCTGGTACAGCGGGCTGCGCCGGGTATCGACGTCAAAGCGCTCGCGCAGCGTGGTCAGCACCTTGGCCAGGCTGGCCTCGTCCACCGGCACTTCGCGGCCGGGCAGCAGCTTCACTGCCGGCACCTTGTCCAGCGAGCGCTGCGTTTCGGGATCGAATGCGCGGATCGAATCGATGTCCTCGTCCAGCAGCTCGATGCGCAGCGGCGCCTCGGTGCCCATCGGGTAGACATCGAGCAGGCCACCGCGCACGGCAAAGTCGCCCGGGTCCATCACCTGCGCCACGTTGCGGTAGCCGACGCTTTCCAGCCGGCGTTTCTCCGCATCCATGTCCAGCCGCTGGCCGACCTTCAGGTCGAAGCTGCCGCCGACGATGTAGTTCAGCGGCGCCAGGCGCTGCAGCAGGGTCTGCACCGGCACCACGACGATGCCGCGGGCGAGGGTGGGCAGGCGGTGCAGCGCGGCCAGTCGCTGGGAAATGATGTCCGGGTGCGGACTGAACTGGTCGTAGGGCAGCGTTTCCCAGTCCGGGAACGGCACCACCGGCAGCGTCGAGGCATCGCCCAGCAGGGTCTGCAGGTCAGCCACGGCCAGATGCGCGCTCTGGTTGTCGCGCGTCACCAGCAGCAGGGGCCTGCCGTGGGCGTCGGCGGCACGGGCGATGTGCCAGGCCAGCGCGCTGACGGAAGCCGGGGCGCGCCACCAGGCGCGGAGCTGGCCGCTACGCGGCAGCGGCGGAGAGGGGAATTTGATGGACGACATGGACCGCGAATTTTACCAGATGCGATCTGCCCGGCCGCTGCAGGGGGGAAACGGACTATCCCCTCCGCAAAACAGCAGCACCGCGGTTTTGCAGGGCAACGCTGCGGAAGGGGAGCGGAGACGGAGGAGGGTTGGGAAAAACGGCAGGACCGCCGTTTTCGCGGCGAGGCTGCCGAACGGTGAGGCACGTGGATATGCGTCATGAAAAAACGGCAGGATCGCCGTTTTTCACGGCAAAGCCGCCAACGGTGACGCACAGGGATGTGCGTCATGAAAAAAGGCGCCCCTTGTGGGAGCGCCTGTTGTCTGCAAGGAGGTTGAAGCGCCTCAGTTGGCTAGTTCCAGCACCATCCGCACCAGTCCCGGGGCGCCGGTGGGATGCGGCACCTGCTTGAAGCCCAGCGAGGCGGCCAGCTGCTGCATCGGCTCGTTGTCCTGGGCGATATCGCCGTACATGCGGTCCAGATACTTGCCGCGCGCCCACTTCACCAGCTTGCGCATCAGCTGGCGGCCCAGGCCCTGGCCGGCGAGGAAGCGGCTGACCAGGATCGCGTACTCGGCATCCCGGGTGCCGGGAATGATCGAGGCCCGCGCCACCGCGCCGACCACCGCTTCGCCGGGCGGCAGCGGTTCGGCGGCGACCAGCGAGATCTCGGTCTTGGGATTGGGGTGGGTCAGGCGCTGGGCGGTTTCGTCGGAAAGGGATTCGACCGACTGCAGGAACCGGTCACGCACTTCCTCCGGTCCAAACAGCTCAAATGCCCCCTGCAGCGGCGGGCCGTCTTCCGGCCGGATGGGGCGGATCAGCAGTTCCCGGCCACTGGGGGCTTTGAAGTTTTCATGCCACGGGGGCATGCGGTTGCGGGTCGCCATGACTACGTTTCCTCGAAAGTCCGCTGATTCTGGCACCGGTCGTGCGAAATTCTGTGAACATTGTTGAACGCGGGGTCATGGCCGGGAACGGCCGTTGCCTACTCGGCCGTTTTGAGCCACTCCAGACGGGTCGAGGCCCCTGGTTCGCCCAGATGTTTCTTCAGCACCGGCATCGCCGGCGCCAGCACCCGGTCGAACTGCCACGGCGGATTGAGCAGCAGCATACCGCTGCCGTTCAGACGCAGCGGCGAGTCGTCCGGACGCACCAGGAATTCGGCCAGCAGCGCCGATTTGATCGGCAACGCGGCGGCTTTGCGGAAGAAATGCAGGATGCTGCGGCGCTGCTTGATCGGAAACCAGACCGCGCAGGTGGCCTGCGGCCAGCGGGCCAGGGTTTCGCTCAATGCCGCCAGGATACGCGGGTATTCGGCGTCCTGGGCCTCGTAGGGCGGATCGATCAGGACCAGCCCGCGCCCGATCTTCACACCATTGACCTTGGGCGGCAGCAGCGAGCGGATCTGCGCGTAGCCATCGCCGGGGTGCACGCCGACGCGGCTGTCGCGGGCGAACAGCGCCTTGAGCGCGGCGGCCTCCTCTTCCTGCAGCTCGCAGGCGGCCAGACGGTCCTGCGGACGCAGGGCCTGGGCGGTGAGCAGCGGTGAGCCGGGGTAGGTGATCAGCGCGCCGACCGGGTTGTCGGCCTGCACCGCTTTCAGATAGCGCTCGACCACGTCGGGCAGCGTGGGCTGGGCCATCAGCTTCATTACGCCATCGTCGATCTCGGCGGTCTTGCGGCTTTCCTCGCTGGACAGCAGATAGCGGCCGCGCCCGGCATGGGTGTCCAGCACGAAGAACGGGCTGTCCTTGCGCTTGAAGGAATCGATCAGCGCAAGCAGCGTGATGTGTTTGAGCACGTCGGCATGGTTGCCGGCATGGAAGGCGTGGCGGTAATTCATCGGCGAAGTGTACGGCGCGGGGGAGGTGGCGGCTATGCTGGGCACATGTCCGACCAGCCTGCCCGGGTCCTCGTCGTCGAAGACGAGGCTGCCATCGCCGATACATTGTTATATGCCCTGCACAGCGAGGGCTATCTGGCCAGTCACTGCACGCTGGGGCGGGAGGCACTGGCGCAGCTGCGGGCTGGCGAGGCCGACGTGGTGGTGCTGGATGTGGGGCTGCCGGATATCGGCGGCTTCGAGGTGTGCCGTCAGCTGCGCACCTTCAGCCAGGTGCCGGTGATCTTCCTGACCGCGCGCAATGACGAGTTCGACCGGGTGCTGGGGCTGGAGCTGGGCGCCGATGACTACGTGGCCAAGCCGTTCTCGCCGCGTGAACTGGTGGCGCGGGTACGGGCCCGGCTGCGCCGGGCGGGGCCGGCGGTGGCGGCGACCGAGACGTCGGGCTGGAAGCAGCACGGCAGGTTTGCCATCGATGGGGAGGGCCGGCGCATCCGCTATGGCGAAGGCCTGTTGGACCTGACCCGCTATGAATATGCGTTGCTGGCCGCGCTGCTGCAGCGCCCGGGCGCGATCCTGAGCCGGGCGCAGCTGATGGAGCGCGGCTGGGACCATGCCAGCGACAGTGCCGACCGCACCGTGGATACCCACGTCAAAACCCTGCGCGCGAAGTTGCGGGCGGCGGGGGTGCCTGGAGAACCGATCCGTACCCATCGGGGGGTGGGATATGCGCTGGAGGTTTGAGACCGGCGCCTGGCTGGCGCCATTGCGGCCCCTTGGACATCAAGGGCGTTCACTCCTGCTGTGCAGGAGCGAGTCACTTTTCTTTGCTTGTGCAAAGAAAAGTATCCAAAAGAAAGCACAGCCGGGACGCGATCCGTCGAGCTGTGCCCGCCGGTTCCCTGTGCTCCTCGCGGATCGGGGCGGCGCGGAACTCGCTGCGCTCAGACACCCGCGCCTTTTTTCCCCGATCAGCTGCGGTGCTCGGCCCGCTCTACGGCTGGGGAAGTCAAAGACTGGAAGCCACAGCAACAGAAACAGCAACAGCAACGGCCAGAAAGTGATGCTGAACGATTGCTGCGAAAAGCGGCGGAGTAGCCGCAGTTGCTTTTGCTTTTCGGCATTCCCTTCCGCAGCGACGGAGCCAGCGGGGAACACCCGAAGGGCGACGTGCATGGATGCACGTCGTTTTTCTACGCGACAGGGATGTCGCGTAGAAAAATCCTGCTGGCGGAGTGGACCCGGTGCGCGTAGCGCGCGGGGCGCGGAGGCAGGGCGTGCTTTCTTTGGGTCACCTTTCTTTGCACGGGCAAAGAAAGGTGGCTCGCTCCTGCGGAGCAGGAGTGAAAGCTCCTGCATCACAAAACGAGGCTGCGATAAATGCGCCTCGGCCTGAAACTCTTCCTCGGTTTTTTCCTGATCGTCGGGATCGCCGCGTTCTTCGTGATGCGGGTGTTCGTCAACGAGGTCAAGCCGGGCGTGCGCCAGGCGATGGAGGCCACGCTGGTGGATGCGGCCAATGTGCTGGCGGTCATGGCCGCGCCGGATCTGAAGGCCGGGCGCATCGGCGACGGCACCTTCGCCACCCAGCTGGCCACCGCGCAGCGCCGTGATCCGCGCGCGATGGTGTGGCGCTTTCCCAAGCGCAGCATCGACTACCGGGTGACGGTGACCGATGCCAGCGGCATCGTGGTCTACGACTCGCGCGGCCAGGACGTGGGGCGCGACAATTCGCGCTGGAACGATGTCTACCGGACCTTGCGCGGACAGTACGGTGCGCGCTCCAGTGCCGAGACCCGCGGCGAGGGCAGCACCACGGTGATGCATGTGGCCGCGCCGGTGTACGACCCGGCCGACGCGCGCACGTTGATCGGCGTGCTGACGCTGTCCCAGCCCAACGACACCATCGATCCGTTCATCGCCGCCAGCCAGCGCGCCATCGTCGCGCGCGGGGCGTGGCTGATCGGGTTGTCGGCCTTGATCGGCCTGCTGATGACCTGGTGGCTGGCGCGCGGCATCGGCGGCCTGAACCGCTATGCGCAGGCGGTCAGCGCCGGGGAACCGGTGCCCCCGCCCAAGCCGCGCCGCGACGAGATCGGCGACCTCGGCCGCGCGCTGGAAACCATGCGCCGCAAGCTCGAAGGCAAGGCCTATGTCGAGCAGTACGTGCAGTCGCTGACCCATGAGATGAAGAGCCCGCTGGCGGCGATCCGCGGCGCCGCCGAGCTGCTGCAGGAGCCGCTGCCCGAGGCCGAGCGGCAGCGCTTTGCCGGCAACATCGTGCAGCAGGAGCGGCGCCTGACCGAGACCATCGACCAGCTGCTGCGGCTGGCCGAAGTGGAACAGCACGGCTGGCTGCAGCGCCGCGGCGCGGTCGATCTGGCCGGGGTGTGCCGCAGTCTGGCCGAGGATGCCGCACCGCGCCTGCAGGCGCAGGCGCTCGTGGTGGACTGCCAGTTGCCGGCGCAGGCGCTGGTGCAGGGCGATGCCTTCCTGCTGCGGCAGGCGCTGTCCAACCTGCTGGACAACGCCATCGCGTTTTCGCCGGCCGGTGGGCGCATCGTGTTGCAGGTACAGCGACACGAGGCGGGCTGGACGGTGGAGGTGGCCGATACGGGGCTGGGCGTTCCGGACTACGCGCGGGAGCGGGTGTTCGAGCGGTTCTACTCGCTGGCGCGGCCGGGCAGTGGGCAGCGCAGCTCGGGGCTGGGATTGCCGTTCGTGGCCGAGGTGGCGCGGCTGCATGGTGGCCGCGCGCAGCTGCACAACCGTCCCGGCGGCGGAGCATTGGCCAGTCTGTGGTTGCCGCTGGCCTGAGGGGGCAACCGTCGCCGGCCAGGCGGCTGTCCGCTAATCGGCCACGGCCACGGTCAGGGCCGGATGGTCGGCCCGTGGCCGGTCCAGGTGGTAGCCCTGGACCATGTCCACGCCCATCTGCCGCAGCATCTCCAAGGTGGCGGCGTCCTCGACGAACTCGGCCACGGCCAGCTTGCCCATGCCGTGGGCCACTTCGATGATCGCGCGTACGAACACCTGGTTGTCCGGCTCCTGCGGCAGGTCGCGGATGAACATGCCGTCGATCTTGAGCACGTCGGCCTGCAGGTTCTTGAGGTAGGCGAAGGAGGCGAAGCCGGTGCCGAAATCGTCCAGGCAGATCGGGCAGCCGGTCTGCCGCAGCGCGGCGATGAAGCGCGCGGCATCGCCCATGTCCGAGATCGCCGCGGTCTCGGTCAGCTCCACCAGCAGCCGCTGCGGAGCCACCCGGTGCCGCAGCAGCTGGTTGCCGATCCAGGCGGGCAGCTCGGGATCATCAAAGGAGCGCCCGGAGATGTTGATGGCGATCGCCGGCAGTTGCGGGTGGCCGGCCAGCAGCTGGATGCACTGGCGGATCACCCAGCGGTCGATCTCCAGGATCTTGCCGCTTTTCTCGGCCGGGACGATGAAGTCCGCCGGCATGATCAGCTGCCCGCTGCCGGCTTCGTCGCGCATGCGGATCAGCGCTTCCAGATGCGCCAGACGGCCGTCACCGGCGTGGTAGACGCCCTGGAAGTGCAGCAGCAGCAGGTCCTGCTCCAGGGCCTGGGCGATACGGTCGTTCCACACCAGCCGGCTGGCCATCTCGCGCGAGCTGTCACGGTCGGGCCGGTACACGTTCCAGCGGTTCTTGCCCAGATGCTTGGCCTGGTACATCGCCGCGTCGGCGTGGGCGACCAGGTCCTCGGTATTGTCGGCATGGGTGGGGTAGTGGGCGATGCCCAGGCTGGTGCTCAGGCGCACGGTCTGTTCGAGCAGGCGCAGCGGGGTCTGCGCGATGCGCTGCACGATCCGCTCGGCCAGGTGCTGGGCATCGTCCTGGCTGGCGTGCGGCATCAGTACGGCGAACTCGTCGCCGCCGAGGCGGAACAGGGTCTCGCCGGCGCGCACCAGGGTGCGCATCTCCAGCGCCAGCCGGTTGAGCACCGCATCACCGGCGCGGTGGCCGAAGGTGTCGTTGATGTACTTGAACTCGTCCAGGTCGAAGAACAGCAGCGCGGCCTGGCTGGGCACGCGCTGGGCATCGTGGAAGAAGCTGGCCAGGTCGTTCTCGAAGCGGCGCCGGTTGTACAGCCCGGTGAGCGGATCGTGGTGGGCCAGCCGCACCAGCTGCTGGGCGGTGCGGCGCTGGTGGCTCACATCCTCCTGCACCCACAGCCGGCCCAGGTAATGGCCCTGCGCGTCGGGAACCAGGTAGGCGTTGTGCATGATGGTGCGGCCGTCGCGCAGGCGGATCTCCAGCTGCCGTGGCGGTTCCGCGGTGGCCGCCGCCTCCAGTTGCGCCAGGATCGTCGCCGGATCGGCCATCAGCTGCTTGGCCGTCTGCAACACCTGGCGGGTCGAGCGGCCGACCACGCTGGCGCCCTCGGGGAACTGCCACATGGCGGCGAACGTGGCGTTGCAGTAGGTCACCCGGTTCTCGCCGCTGACGAACAGGATGCCCAGGTCCATCGCCCCCAGCAGCGCCAGCAGGCGCGCGCGCTCCTCCTCCAGCCGGGTCATGAACTGGCGGCGCTCGTCGATTTCGCCCTGCAGCGCCTTGGCATGGGCCAACTGCAGGGCGCGCTGATGGCCCAGCTCCTCGGCCATGTCGTCGAAGGCACCGGCCAGCCGGCCCAGCTCGTCATCGCCCTGCAGGCCGATGGGCTGCGGCGCGCGGCCCTGGCCCAGTTCATCCACCGCCAGCGCCAGGCGCTTCAACGGTGCGGCCACCAGCGAGCCGATCCGCCGGCGCAACAGCCACATCGCCGGTAGCAGGCCGAGCACGCCGATGCCGGCCATCGCCAGCAGGCCCCACATCAGCAGATGGTTCACCCGCGCCTGGGGCAGCAGATAGACCTGGTACCAGTCTGGGCCCTGGATCTGCGACCACGCCACCCAATAGGCGCCGTCGGGCGAACGCCCGGCGCCGTGGTTCACGGTCGCTTCCCGGATCATGCGGTGGACCTGGGCCAGCAGTGGATCATCGAGGCGGTCGAGCTCGAGCTGGCCGTCGGCGGCGGCAATGCGGCGGCGCAGTTGCGGGTGGGCGATCAGCGCGCCGTCGGCGCTCATCACCAGTTGCACGCCGTCGCTTTCATCGCCGCTGTCGACCTGCTCGATCAGGCTCTGCACCGAGACATCGTGGCCCAGTGTGCCGACCCAGTGCTGGTGCCAGTCCAGCGGCTTGATCACCGACACCATCCAGGTAGCGGCCTGCCGGTCCAGGTAGACCGGCGTCCAGAACACCTGGCGCTGCGGATTGCGCCGCGGATCGGCGCCGAGCATGGTCGGATAGCCGGTGTTGGTGGCCGTGGCGTCGGCGCCGCTGCCCCAGTCGATGCCGGGCGAATACACCATCAGCCCGTCCTCGATGAAATCCATGTAGACCGAGAAGAACGGCGGTGCCAGCGCCGGTCCCTGCTCGCGCAGCAGGTCGTAGGCGACAACCGCGCGCAGGCGTGCCGAAGCATCCAGCCCCTGCGGCGGCTGGTGCAGGTAGAGCGTGGGCGCGGAGGCCGGCGCGACCAGTTCCGGGCGCAACCGCCACAGGCCGTCGGCACTGCGTGCGAACAGGGTGTCGAACCGCGCCAGGGTGGTAGCCGGATCGGCGCTGTCCAGCCGTCGCAGCAGCTCCTGCTGCAGCCGCACCACGCTGTGCTCGGCCTGCAGGAACAGGCCCTCGCTGGCACGCGCGCGCAATTCCACCGTGCGCTGCGCCACCATCGGCACCACGCGATCGGTGGCCATGCGCATGGCCAGGTAACCCAGCGCGGAAAGCAGCAGCAGCAGCGCCAGGAACAGGCCCCAGATGCTCAGCGACAGCCGGTGGATCAGCGACGTACGCGACCGGGTTTGCAACAGCACGGGTGTTCCTTGGGCGGGAGGCGCTGGACGGTCCGGGTGCGCATTTTGCTTGTATTCATACTATGCCGCAGCGCGCATCCGCAACCGCAGGCGGTCAGGGGCCAGCGCGTGTGCACGGGAAACGGAACGCATCCCGCCACCGGGGGACGGCGGGCCGACTTCACATCCACTTCAAATTCGCCACAAACCCTGCTCACCCAGCCGGTCCACGCTGTCCCCGTTTCCACACGAGGACCGGACATGACTTCCCTGAAACTGCTGTTGCGCGCCGCCATCGTCGGCGGGCTGGTGTTGCTGTTGTTGATCCCGCTGCTGCTGATCCGCGGCACCATCAAGGAGCGCGAGCGCTATCGCGACCAGGCCATCGAACGGGTGGCGCAGAGCCGTGCCGGCGCGCAGTCGCTGATCGGCCCGGTGCGGGTGCTGCCGTGGACCCAGGAGCGCGAGGTGGAGGTGGTCGGGCCGACCGGGCTGAAGACCCGCGAGCTGCAGACCGAGAAAGGCTTTGACCTGCAGATGCCGGCACGGCTGCGCGTGCAGGGGGAAATGCGCCCGGACGAACGCCGCGTGGGCCTGTTCCGGGTGCCTGTCTACAGCTGGCACGCCCGCGTGCAGGCCGAGTTCACCGACAGGGACTACGCGCCGGTGGTCGGGCGCAGTTACGGACAGCCGTACCTGGCGCTGGGCATTGCCGACGTGCGCGGGCTGGTGGGCACGCCCAACCTGCGCGTGGATGGCCGCAGCATCGCCCTGCGGGCCGGCGCCGGTGCGCTGGAGGCCGCGTCCAAAGGCCTGCATGCGCCGCTGCGGATGCAGGGCGACGCCGCCTCGGGCGTGCTGTCGGACGGGCGCAAGGTCGAGCTGGAGTTCGTGCTCGACGGCACCCGTTCGCTGTCGGTGGTGCCGGTGGGCGATGACACCCGCGTGGATATCGCCTCGTCATGGCCGCATCCGCAGTTCTCCGGCAGCTTCTCGCCGCATGAGCGCAGTGTCGATGACCGCGGCTTCAAGGCCAGCTGGGCGGTCTCCTCGCTGGCCTCGGCCGCGCAGGAACAGCTGCGCCGCAACCTGATTGCCGATGCGGAGGTCGAGTCGCTGACCGTGGCGCTGGTCGATCCGGTGGACGTCTATACCCAGGCCGACCGCGCCACCAAGTACGGCATCCTGTTCGTGCTGCTGACCTTCGTTGGCTTCGCCCTGTTCGAGCTGATCAAGCAGTTGCGGATCCACCCGCTGCAGTACCTGCTGGTCGGCCTGGCGCTGGCGATCTTCTTCCTGCTGCTGATCAGCCTGTCCGAGCAGATCGCGTTCTGGCAGGCCTACCTGGTCTCGGCGGCGGCCTGTATCGGCCTGCAGGGCTTCTACCTCAGTGGCGTGCTGCGCAGCTGGAAGTACGGGCTGATGTTCTCGACTCTGTTGACCCTGCTGTATGGCGCGCTGTTCCTGCTGCTGGGCTCGGAGAACAACGCGCTGCTGCTGGGCTCGCTGCTGCTGTTCGGCATCCTGGCGCTGATCATGTGGATCACCCGCAAGATCGACTGGTACGAGCTGGGCAAGCGCGCGACCGATCCGCCGACACTGCCGTAATCGGCGCGGGGTGGCGCAGGCCACCCCGTTTTTTTCCGGAGGGATCAGGCTATGAACCGGGTATCGATCCACCGCCGCGTGCAGCAACTGCTGCCTGCCGGCATTGAAACCTGCGGGTTGTTGAATTTCGGGCGGTTGCCGGGGCAGCTGGAACAGGTGCTGCTGGACAGTGCGTTCCGCGGCCGGGCGCGGGGCAGGGTCGTATTGCGCCTGGCGGCGGAAACGGCGTTGGCCATTCAACGCGCCGGGCTGGCGTTCTTCGCGCAGTCCACGGTGGCCCGCGCCGGGTTGGCCCGGCAGCTGCCCGCCTGCTACGGGCCTTGGCGGCAGATAGCGGTGAGCGCGGCGGCGCCGGTGACGGGAATGTGCGCCGCCGGTGAGGCGGCCGTGGCGCACCGGATCGGCTACTGCGCCATCGTCCAGGACCGGCGCGGCTGGCTGGCGGTGCTGCCGGTGGAACGGCTGGTGGTGTATGGCTGGTGGGCGTGAGCGGCCCGCGGCGCGGACTGCCTTCGCCGCGCGCCCGCGTTTGGGCTTGGGGGAGGCCGGCGCGGGCACAGCTGGTTGTGACAAACGCGGAGGTCTGTCGGCCGACCATGACCATTGGCCGGCTCGCCGGCCACGTCGCACTGGCTAGACTCGCGGCTTTGTCGCAATTGGCCCATGGGCCGGGGGAAGAGTGTGATCAAGCGTGGTTTGCTGGCGTTGTGCATGGGCTTGGCGGTGGGCGCTCCGGCGCAGGCCACCGAAAAGGTGGATCTGGATGTGGTCACCCGCATCCGCGCCGAGGCGTTCCACAACTCGCAGGTGATGGACCACCTGACCTATCTGACCGAGAACATCGGCCCGCGTCTGACCAATTCGCCGCAAATGGCCGCGGCCAATGCCTGGAGCCGCGGCAAGTTCAACGAATGGGGGCTGAGCAACGTCCATGACGACGCGTTCCCGGCGTTCGGCCGTGGCTGGGAGTTCACCCACGCCAGCGTGGAGATGATCGGCGACCGCGTGCTGCCGCTGCATGCGCTGCCCAAGGCGTGGACGCCGGGCACCGACGGTGCCGTGGAAGGCGAGCTGGTCCGCGTGGACATCAAGAAGCTGGCCGACCTGGACAAGTACAAGGGCAAGCTGCGCGGCAAGGTGCTGCTGCTGGGCGATGCGCGCGCCTACAAGCGCGGCACCGAGGCCGACAGCCACCGCCATGACGCCACCTCGCTGGAAGGCCTGCAGCAGTTCACCATTCCGGCCACCGCCGCGGCCGACCGGGCAAAGCGTCTGAAGGAATACAACGAGCGCCAGGAACTGGTCCGCAAGACCAACGAGTTCTTCGTCGCCGAAGGCGCGCTGGCGGCGATCTCGCTGTCGAGCTGGGACAACGGCATCATCCGCGTTGCCGGGGGCGGTTCGCGCAAGGCCGGCGAGTCGGCCGGCGTGCCGGAGCTGACCATGATCACCGAGCACTTCAACCCGCTGGTGCGTTCGCTGGAAGCCGGCGAGACGGTCAAGCTGCGCATCCGTGTCGATGCCCGCTTCACCGACGAAGGCGACAAGCCCGGCTACAACACGCTGGCCGAGATCCGCGGCAGCGGCAAGGCCGACGAGGTGGTGATGATCGGCGCGCACATGGACTCCTGGCACACCGGCACCGGCGCGGCCGACAACGGCGCCGGCGTGGCCGTGGCGATGGAAGCCATGCGTATCCTCAAGGCGATCGGGGTCAAGCCCAAGCGCACCATCCGCGTGGCGCTGTGGAGTGGCGAGGAGCAGGGCCTGATCGGCTCGCAGGACTACGTCTCGCGCCAGTTCGCCAGGTTCCCGGAGCCGACCGACCCGGCCCAGCTGGCGCTGCCGGCCAGCCTGCGCGAGCCGACCGGTCCGCTGCAGAAGCTGCGTGACTACGACAAGCTCTCGGTCTACTTCAACATGGATAACGGCTCGGGCCGCTTCCGTGGCATCTACGCACAGGAAAACATGGCCGCGATGCCGATCTTCGAGGCGTGGCTGAAACCGTTCAATGACGTGGGCGCCACCACCGTGGTCGCCCGCAACACCGGCTCCACCGACCACATCGCCTTCGATCGCGTCGGCCTGCCGGGCTTCCAGTTCATCCAGGACCGTCTGGACTACTTCTCCAACGTCCACCACACCCACCTGGACACCTGGGACCACATCGAAGCCGAAGACCTCAAGCAGGCAGCGGCCGTGATGGCCAGCTTCGCCTACAACGCGGCGATGCGTGAGCAGATGATGCCGCGCAAGCCCGAGCCGAAGCCGACGCCGTAAGCGCGGGAACGGTTGATTGAACGAAGGGCCGGCATTGCCGGCCCTTTTTTATGTGCCGATGTCAGCGCGTAGCCCGGGTAAGCGAAGCGCACCCGGGTGCCCTTGATGCACTCGCCGCGGCCCCGGGTGCGGCCGTTGGCCTTACCCGGGCTACTGGCTGCCGTTTTTTCATGGCCCATGCCGCAAGCGGCGCCAATGTGCGGTCAGGCAGCTGAAGGCCGGGCGGGGTAAAATTGCCGCATATTTGCCATCCAGTGCTTTCCACATGACCGTCCGCACCCGTTTCGCCCCCAGCGCGTAGCCCGGGTAAGCGAAGCGCACCCGGGGGCCCTTGATGCACTTGCCGCGGCCCCGGGTGCGGCCGTTGGCCTTACCCGGGCTACTGGCTGCCGTTTTTTCATGGGACACCACGCCGATGGCGGCAGTGGGCGGTCAGGCAGGTAAAGGCCGGGCGGGGTAAAATCGCCGCATATTTGCCATCCAGTGCTTTCCACATGACCGTCCGCACCCGCTTCGCCCCCAGTCCCACCGGCTACCTGCACATTGGTGGCGCCCGCACCGCGCTGTATTGCTGGCTGGAGGCGCGCCACCGTGGCGGTCAGTTCGTGCTGCGGATCGAGGACACCGACCGCGAGCGCAGCACCCAGGGCGCGATCGACGCGATCCTGGAAGCGATGCAGTGGCTGGGGCTGGACTACGACGAAGGCCCGATCTACCAGACCGACCGCGTCGCCCGTTACAAGCAGGTGGCCGAGCAGTTGATCGCCTCGGGCAAGGCCTATTACGCCTACGAGACCCGCGAGGAGCTCGACGCGATGCGCGAGGCCGCCATGGCCAAGCAGGAAAAGCCGCGCTACAACGGCGCCGCCCGCGAGTTGAACCTTCCCTACAGGGACGACCCGAACCGCGTCATCCGCTTCAAGAATCCGCTGGAAGGCACGGTGGTGTTCGACGACCTGATCAAGGGCCCGATCGAGATCGCCAACAGCGAGCTGGACGACATGGTGATCTTCCGTCCGGACGGCTTCCCCACCTACAACTTCGCGGTGGTGGTCGACGACTGGGACATGGGCATCACCGAGGTCATCCGCGGCGATGACCACATCAACAACACCCCGCGCCAGATCAACCTGTACGAGGCCATCGGCGCGCCGGTGCCGAAGTTCGGCCACATGCCGATGATCCTGGACGAGCAGGGCGCCAAGCTGTCCAAGCGCACCGGCGCGGCCGACGTGATGCAGTACAAGGACGCCGGCTACCTGCCCGAGGCGCTGCTGAGCTACCTGGCCCGTCTGGGCTGGTCGCACGGCGACCAGGAGCTGTTCTCCCGTCAGGAGCTGATTGAGCTGTTCGACGTCACCCACTGCAACTCCAAGGCCTCGCGCCTGGACATGGCCAAGCTGGGCTGGGTCAACCAGCACTTCCTGAAGACCGAAACGCCCGAGTCCATCGCCCCGCACCTGGTCTACCAGCTGCAGAAGCTGGGCCTGGACGTGGCCGCCGGCCCGGCCCCGGCCGATGTGGTCATCGCCCTGCGCGAGCGCGTGCAGACGCTCAAGGAAATGGCCGAGAAGGCGGTGGTCTGGTACACGCCGCTGAGCGAGTACGACGAGGCCGCGGTGGCCAAGCACTTCAAGCCCGGCGCCGAGCTGCCGCTGGCCAAGGCCCGCGAACTGCTGGCCGCGCTGCCGGAATGGAGCGCCGAGAGCGTGTCGGCCGCGCTGCATGAGGCCGCCGCCGCGCTGGAGATCGGCATGGGTAAGGTCGCCCAGCCGCTGCGCGTGGCCATCACCGGCACCCAGGTCAGCCCGGATATCTCCCACACCGTGTATCTGGCCGGTCGCGATGAAGCGCTCAAGCGCATCGATGCAGCCCTGACCAAGGTCCCCACGACCTGACTTTCCCCGAGGTAGACATGACCGACGCGCACACCTGCACCGCTCCCCACCACCACGTTGAAGACGCGGCGGATTTCATCGCGGTGGTCGAACGGGTGTGCCGCGAGCGCGGATTGCGGCTGACCCCGATCCGCGCCAACGTGCTGCGGCTGATCGCCGAGGCGGGCAAGCCGGTCAAGGCCTACGAACTGCTGGAATGGGTGCGCGAAGGCAAGGGCGTCGGTGCCGACGCCCCGCCCACGGTCTACCGCGCGCTGGATTTTTTGATGGCAAATGGTTTTGTGCACAAGCTGGCCTCGGTCAACTCGTTCGTCGCCTGCCACCATCCCAGCAGCACTCAGCACTCGGTGCCGTTCCTGATCTGCAACCGCTGCCACAGCGCGGTGGAGCTGGAAGACCGCGACATCGTCCGCCAGCTGGAAGAACGCGCCAAGGCGCTGGGCTTCAAACCGCAGGCCCAGACCCTGGAGGTCCACGGCCTGTGCGCCAACTGCGCAGGTTGAGTCCTTACCGCTGTTGATTACTGGAAAGGCCGCACAGTGTGCGGCCTTTTCCTTTCAGCGGTCCGGCGCGGCTCCGGCAGCGAGCAGAACCTCGCGGATGCAGTTGTCCTTAACTGACCGTCGGAAAGTGCCGTATTGCCCTCGTGATATGAGTAGGGGCTTGGAAGGAAGTGAACCGGACCGTGTTCTTGAGTTTCTCGGAAGGCCGAGCTCGGAGCTCGGAACGCCGAGAAAAGGAAAAAGCTTTCGTGCACCGCTGGTGCCCGAGTCACTTTGACCAGCCATGCGGCTGTTGAAGGGCCTTTCTTTGCTTGTGCAAAGAAAAGTAACCAAAAGAGACGCTTATCCAACAACTGGATGGTTGGTCAAGCACACCCGGGACGCATGCCCGCGCTGTGCGTGGGTTCGCCACTGCCGGACGCATTTTTCGACGGCACATCCGGTAATCCCCCCATTAAC